>JACMOA010000085.1 GCA_014378225.1 Deinococcales bacterium
AACTCAGCCCCTGGTAGAGTATTACCAAGCACAGGGAAAACTGACTCGAGTGGGTGGCATGGGCAGTATGGGTGAAGTATACGGGCGCATCTTGACTGTAGCAGCTAAGTTTGAGTTGGGTAATAGCGGTGTTTGAGACAAAGCGTTTCAAACCTCACCTTCACACTTCAGTTTTTTGAAGATAATAGCTGAGAGTTTGTTCTCGTGTTCGTTCTCGAGCGCTTGATAGACTAACTAAAAAGTGCTATACTTGGCTTTGGCTTTTTTTAGGTCAGAGCGCCCTCAATAGAGGTTAGCCGGAGGCTGCGTGGCAAAAAGAGTTTTCAGGGAACCGCGCGAAAAACGCGACAAAAAAGAACAGGACATGATTCGGGCCGAGGGGACGATAACAGAAGCCTTGCCTAACACCATGTTCCGGGTGGACCTCGAGACCGGGCATAATATCCTGGCCACCATCAGCGGTAAGATGCGGATTCACTACATCCGAATTCTGCCGGGGGATAAGGTGGTGCTCGAGATTCCGACGATGGACCCCACGCGTGGGCGCATTGTTTACCGCAAATAACTTTTGCTATGGGCGTGCAACACAAGTGGGTATTTGAATTTGACACGAATCGGCAGGCGTCAGTTTGCTGTAAGTGAAATCTCTGGGTCTAAGGAGTTTAGGCCGGAGGTGTAGCGCTGCTCAGGGACCGCCTCAGGCTCGAGCGAATTATCCAGACCTTATAAGAGTTTGGATACGACTCGAGTGAAAGGCTGAGTGAAGGCTGCGCGAAGGAGAACGGCATGAAGGTCAGGACATCGGTCAAGAAGATGTGCGACAAGTGCAAAATCATCCGTCGCCACGGGCGTGTGTTGGTGATTTGCGAGAACGTCAAACACAAGCAGCGTCAGGGTTAAGGCGAGGATAAGATATGGCAAGAATAGCTGGAGTAGATATTCCCCGTGAAAAGCGCATTGAAATTGCGCTCACCTACATTTTCGGTATTGGTCCTACCCGCGCTAAAGCGGTGCTCGAGGTCAGCGGAGTCAATCCCGACACTCGAGTCAAGGCACTGACCGAAGCCGAAATCACCCGTCTTCGTGACGCGGTGGAAAAGAACTACAAGGTCGAAGGCGACCTCAAGAGCGAGATTGGTCAAAACATCAAGCGCTTGATGGACATCGGCAGCTACCGGGGCTTACGCCACCGCCGTGGCCTGCCAGTGCGCGGCCAACGCACCAAGACCAACGCCCGTACCCGCAAGGGACCCAAGAAGACAGTGGCTGGCAAGAAAAAAGCCGCCCGGAAATAAGCGAGGTAATTTGTGGCTAAAGCAGCACAAGGCAAAGGTAAGGCCAAGCCCAAGCGCCGCAACGTCTCGCACGGGCGGGCTTACATTCATGCGTCTTACAACAACACTATCGTCACCATCACCGACATGGACGGCAACTCGCTGGCCTGGTCGTCGGGTGGAAGCATCGGCTACAAAGGCAGCAAAAAGGGTACGCCCTACGCCGCCCAGCTTGCTGCTGCCGACGCGGTAAAGAAAGCGCAGAGCTACGGCATGAATCAGGTGGAAGTGGTGGTGCGCGGTGCAGGCTCAGGCCGTGAACAGGCGATTCGCGCCATCCAAGCCAGCGGTGTGGACGTCAAGTCCATCATGGACGATACCCCAGTTCCTCACAACGGTTGCCGGGTTCCCAAAAAGGACATGGATTAATCCGATTTAACATCGCATCACCCAATGGGTGGGCGGATGTGATTTGCGCTCGAAGTCAGCAGCAATATGAGCAGTAAACACGAGTCTCGAGCGCTACACATCACAAACAGGAGAAACAGGGAATGGGTAATTTTCACGGTTCAATCGTCAAAATGAGTCGCCGCGAGGGTATCAACCTCGCAGAGACCGACAAGGTTCAAAAGTATCTCGACAAGCGTCCTTACCCACCAGGGCAGCACGGTCAACGCCGCAAGGGTCGCCCTAGCGACTACTCGGTGCGCTTGCGTGAAAAGCAGAAGCTGGCCCGTTTATACGGCGTCGGCGAGAAGCAATTCCGTAACTTGTTCGAGGAAGCTTCCAACGTTCCCGGCGTAACCGGCACGGTTTTCCTTCAGCTCCTCGAGAGCCGTTTGGACAACGTGGTGTTCCGTTTGGGACTGGCCAGCACCCGCCGTCAGGCCCGTCAATTTGTGGGTCACGGTCATATTCTGGTTAACGGCAAGAAAGTGGATGTATCTTCGTATCGCATCAGACCCGGCGACGAGATTGGTGTTCACGAGAAGAGCCGCTCGATGGGCTTTGTGCTCCAGAATGTTGAAGCGGGCAAAAAGCGCCGCACCAGCCCCTGGCTGTCGTTCAACCCCGACACGCTCAGCGGTCAGTTCATGCGCCCCCCCGCTCGAGAAGATTTGGCCTTGCCCATCAACGAGAACTTCATCATTGAGTATTACTCACGATAAATTCGCACAGCAGCGGAGCGAAGTTGACCCCTCGAGCAGTTTAAACCGCCTGGAGGGTTCGAGACCTCGCTCCGTAAGCATCTACCTTTGCTTAGCAGACAGACACACGGGGTCGGCAAGCATACACACTTTTAGGAGGCCGCGTGGAGAACCGAAAACCGCAGCTTAAGGCCCGTATCGAGGGGAATTACGGCGAGTTCACGCTCGAGCCGCTGGCACGCGGCTATGGGGTGACGCTCGGCAATCCCCTACGCCGTATCCTGCTCTCGAGCATCCCCGGCACGGCGGTGACTAGCGTCTACATTGAAGACGTACTGCACGAGTTCTCGACCATTCCTGGAGTCACTGAGGACGTGATTCAAATCATCCTCAACCTCAAGGAAATGGTGGTGAAGTTTCACCAATCGGGTCCCAAAACCCTGACCCTGCGGGCTACGGGTCCCAAGACCGTTACGGCAGCCGATTTTGAGGTTCCGCTGGACGCTGAAGTGGTCAACGGGAATCAGTACATCGCCACCCTCGGGGAAGGCGGTAAATTGATTATGGAAGTGCGCGTGGAGGAAGGCGAGGGCTACGTTCCTGCTGACAAACACGCCACCAAAGACCGTATCAACTCGATTCCAGTGGACGCTATTTATACTCCGGTGCGCCGGGTGGCTTACCACGTTGAAGATACCCGCGTGGGTCAGCAAACCGATCTGGACCGCCTGATTATTCGGGTCTGGACCGATGGTTCGGTGGAGCCGAAAGCCGCACTGGACCGCGCTGTAGAACTGATGCGTGGACAGCTCAGCGTCTTTTCAGACGGTGTGGAGCAGGTCCTGTCCCCGATTCTGCCCAGTGTGGTAGCGGTGCAGGAATCTCCTCAGCCGGTCAGTACCAACATCAACCCTGAGCCGTTCCCCGACAGCAACCCGCCTCGAGTCACGCTCGAGGGCTTGGGCCTGACCACAAGGGTGCTGCACTCCCTAAAGGAAGAAGGTATTGATTCGGTGGACGCGCTGCTGGCCCTCAGTGACCGCGACCTGAAAAAAGTTCCCGGCATTGGTGAGCGCTCACTCGACGAAATAAAGGCTCAGCTTGCACAATACGGGCTGATTTTGAAAGACTGAGGGTGAGGGGGTAGGAGGGTAAGAGGGTAAAACGGCTTGAGCCGCACCCCCGCACCCCCGCACCCCACCCTCTTCCCTAGCAACACGAAAGTTTGCTCGACTTTCCTTAAAAGGAGGAATCTCATGCGTCACGGTAAATCTGGTCGCAAGCTCAACCGGAACTCGAGCGCTCGTTTGGCTCTGTTCCGGGCGCAGGCCACTGCGCTCTTGCGCGAAGGCCGCATTCAAACCACCTTGCCCAAAGCCAAAGAGCTGAAGGGTTTTGTGGATTCACTTATCACCACCGCTAAAGGTGGAACGTTGCATCACCGACGTCAGATTATGCAGGACATCCATGACAAGGCCGTTGTGGTCAAGTTGTTTGATGAAATTGCTCCTCGGATGGCCGAGCGTCAGGGTGGCTACACTCGAGTGCTCAAAATCGGCGTGCGACGGGGCGATTCTGCCACCGTTGCTTTGATTGAACTGGTTTAATTTGTCGCCTACTCTCGAGCAAGTTGGAACGCTTGAAACCCTCCCCCGATTATGGGAGAGGGTTTTTTTGGTTTCTTTTTCGCTCGGGGCAAAACTTGACCCAATTTCTATTTCTCTCACCCCATCCTCGGGTTATGCTGTCCCCATGAAAAACTCGAGTGTGCTTCTCGGCCTGACCTT
>JACMOA010000010.1 GCA_014378225.1 Deinococcales bacterium
CATCACCTGATTGGTGAGGGTACTACCGCCCTCGAGCCGGTTTCCGGTGACGGCTTTGAACAAGCTGCGGGCTAGTCCCAGCGGGTCTACACCGTGATGCTGATAAAAACGGCGGTCCTCGTTGGTGACTACTGCGGCAGCCAGAAAAGGACTCACCTCACCCAGCGAACCCAGCGGGTAGTGCAATTTGGTTCCGTCCGGCAGCGTGCCGCCCAGAGTCCCAATTTTAGAACCATCTCGAGCGTAGACCGTAGTGCTCTGTCCCAGGCCCAGCGTCTCGAGCGAACGGGCCGGAGGCAACTCGAGATACCATTTGAAACCAAAAAAAAGCAGAACTGCCAGTAAAATTAGCAACAAACGGCGTAGCCACAAAAAGAAAAATCTCAGCGGTCCCCGCCCCCTTCGCGCCCCCCCCGAACCCGGTCTGCTCGAGGGCGATTTACGGCCCTGCCGCGCCTGTTTTCGGGCTTCGGCAATGCTGGGGAGGCGTCCAAATTTGCTCGAGGGAGGCGCACTGGAAGGGGGTTTTCCGCTGTGCGGCTTGGTCACGTTCGTATTTTACAACTGTGGGGCTTATGGAGTCTGAGAGTTGCTCGAGAGAGGGTGGGAATAAGTTAAAGAGCGCCTCCGGCTGTCTTGAGCAGAACGGTACCTAGCGGGCTTGCTCAAGACATCAAGAGGCGCAACGCCTTTTGTTTGTCGCAACCCCGGTTGTACAAAACGCTAACATAGTTCTCAATGCCGCAATCCTGGCGTGTCCAGCATGGTCGTGTGACCCTGAAAACCCTCGAGCAACTTTCCCAGGAGGATTGGCGGCGCTTCTTTTCTTACTTCAGAGACCGTGAAATTGCTGATTGGAACGGGGCTAAACCCACCCGTTACCCATTCTGGCTGTTCAAGAAATTGATGCTAGACGACTTTAACGCCCTCGAGCGCTTTTCCTTTGGCATGTACGACGAACTCGAGCAATTTATGGGCAGCGTGGAACTCTACGATTTGCACCCCTACCCACCCGCCACCCCTAAAATAGCCACTTTGGGCATTGTGATTGGCGAGCGTGAGCGCTGGGGCAAGGGCTACGGGCGTGAGGCGGTGCGGGCGGCGCTCGAGTTTGCGTTTTCGCGGCTTCCCTCTGCCCTCGAGCGGGTCAGGCTGACTACCTTTTTGCACAACAAACGCGCTCAGGCCGCGTTTAAAGCGGCTGGTTTCAGGCAGGTGGGTCTTCACGAACGAACAGACCACACTGACGTGTTGATGGAAATTTCCCGGCTCGAGTGGGTTGAAGAACAGGAGCGGGTGAGCGGGTGAGCGGGGGTGAGTTCTCTATTCTCCTTTTACAGTTCTCTAGTACACTGAATCTCGAATTTGGAACCAATTCAATTGGGAGCAGCCACGCTCGAGGACAGGCACTGGTCTAAACCTCTTTTTGGCTGAAAAGACCCTGGAAGACGGTTTTAGCTCATCACTCATGGCTCATGGCTGAAACAAACAGGAGAAACACTATGGAACTGACACGCTCGAGCGGAATTTTGGCCCACCCCACCTCGTTTCCGGGACGCTACGGAATTGGTGAACTGGGGCTGGAAACCTATGCATTTATAGACTGGCTCTCGAGTGCAGGACAGAAATGGTGGCAGGTGATGCCGCTGGGTCCCACAGGTTACGGCGACAGCCCCTATCAATCCTTTAGCGCGTTTGCGGGGAACCCTTATCTGATTAGTCTGGACGCGCTCGAGGCCGATGGCTTGCTCTCGAGCGAAGACCTCGAGCCAGTCCCGGATTTTGGCCCGGACAAGGTAGATTTTGGCTGGTTATACTCCTGGAAATTTGGCATTCTCGAGCGGGCGTATGCACACTTTTTAGGGGGAAAGGGAGAATCACTGCGGCTCGAGTTTGAGGCGTTCAAAAAACAGGAAGCGTCCTGGCTCGAGGACTACACCCTGTTTATGGCGGTCAAGGGAACCCAGGACACCGTAGACCCTTTTGGCAATCCCTGCAAAGGTGCGCCCTGGAATGAGTGGCCTGAAGACATCCGCTCGAGGCAACCCGAGGCGATGGGGCGCTACCGTGCGGAGCTGCTCGAGACGATTGACCGTTTCGCGTTTTATCAGTTTCTGTTTTTCCGCCAGTGGACCCAGGTGCGCGAGTACGCCGTAAGTAAAAATATCCGCATCATTGGAGATATTCCCATCTTTGTGGCGATGGACTCGAGCGATGCCTGGGCCAACCCCAGCGAGTTTCTTTTCGATGAAACCGGACAGCCTACCGTGGTGGCGGGTGTGCCGCCAAATTACTTCAGCGAGACCGGGCAACTATGGGGCAATCCGCTGTACCGCTGGGACAAGATGAGGGAGGACGGTTTTGCGTGGTGGGTTGAGCGCTTCCGGGGCAGTCTCAAACTCTATGACCTCATCCGGGTAGACCACTTCCGGGGTTTTGAAGCCTACTGGGAGGTTCCAGCAAGTGAGGAAACCGCTGTGAAGGGCCGCTGGGTCAAGGCTCCCGGAAAGGAGCTTTTTGAAGCGGTCAAGGCTGCACTGGGAGATTTGCCCATCATCGCCGAAGATTTGGGCGTGATTACCCCCGAAGTGGAGGAACTGCGCGACGGCACTGGATATCCCGGAATGGCAGTGCTGCAATTTGCCTTTGCAGGCGGCGAAGACTGGAGTGAGAATGCGTTTTTGCCGGAGAACCTGCGTGAAAATCAGGTGGTTTATACCGGAACCCACGATAACGACACCACGCGGGGCTGGTTTATAGAACTCACTGGGGACGAACTCGAGCACCTGAAAAAATATATTCCAGACGCTGAAGAAGATAAAATTGCTTGGCAACTGCTCGAGATGGCGTGGCATTCCAAGGCGGACCTGGCGATTGTACCGCTGCAAGACCTGATGAATTTAGGCACTGAGGCCCGTATGAACTTACCCGGCAGGCTGGGCAACAACTGGGAGTGGCGCTTTAAAAGTGGAATGCTGAGCGCGTTCACAGTGCGGCGGCTCAAGGCGCTCACGGTGGAAGTGGGGCGCTAGCGCTCGAGCGGACCTCACCCTGACGCTTCGCGTGTCTTGGACAGAGCGGCACCTATCGGCACTCGCCGCCTGCTTGCCTGTCTTTCTCCACGCCGTGGAGAGGGTTTTTGTGCTGCGGTATTTGTTAGAATCACTTGAATTCCAATGCGTCCCACGCTCCGAACTCGAGCGCCCTCATCCTATACACTCGAGCGGATGAGTCGTTTCACCGTTCAGGGAACCAACAACCCCTTCACCTGCTTGCACTGTGGGCGCGAAGTTCTGCCGCTCGAGAATGGGAGTGTGCGAAACCACTGTCCCCACTGTCTGTACAGCCTGCATGTGGACGTGTTTCCCGGAGACCGCGCCAGCGAGTGCGGGGGCCTGCTCGAGCCGATAGGGGTAGAGCAGAGTCCCAAAAAGGGTTGGGTCCTGCTGCACCGCTGCCAGCAATGTGGCTTTGAAGGCCGCAACAAAGCCGCGCCGGACGACCCTGTTCAGCCAGACGACTATGAAAAAATCCTCGAGTTGAGCCGGAAAACGGTGGAGGATAAAGCGCTTCAAAAGGCCCTCGAGCGCCCCTCGAGAGGGAGGAAAGGACGTGGATAACACTGAGAAGGACGCAACACTCGAGCGCTTACAGGCTACTTTCAGCCCCATAGAACTGGATGAAGAGGCGGAACGTTTGGCTCTCGAGATAGTCAGGGAAACTCGATAGGAACGGGGTCTGGCCCCTCGAGTACTTACCCTTTCCCCAACTCCCCCAAAACCTGTACCCTAAACCCTGCTATGCAAATCGCCGCCTGGATTATGGTTGCTTTAATCGTTTGCTCGAGCAGTGGCCTTTTCTATGCGGGTTTAGGACCACTGAGGAAGTCTTCGAGCGCCCGCTTTATTCTGCTTTTTGCCGCCATTCAGATGGTTCTGGCGCTGGTTTTGGTGTGGGTGACGGTGGCTCGAGGGTGAAGACTCACCTGCAGCTTGCTGGCAAGCTCACCCCATGATTTCCCGTACTGGTTCACGGTGTATTCGTATTTCCGTACTTGGTGTCGGGAAAGTATCTGGGAAGCGTCTAATTGTTCTGGTTTAAAAAGAGCGAACCCTGACCGGGCGTGACCCCCAACCCAGTGCTGCTTTGTCCAAAACGGTAGAACGGACGAACGTTTAGATATTGACCTGTCGAAGGTTGAGGGTGGACTACTAGGTTTTACCTCGGTGCAGTGAAGGCTTTATCTATCTGGCGATGTGCCGTATCCTGCTCAGCGACTTGCCCTTTTATTTTTCTCTCCGCTCGGCCTTTGAAGAGATGGAACTTTTTCAAGGCAACTTGTTAGTGGACGAGAAACGTCAAACGTCAGCTTTTTTGTCGTCTGATGTTTCTTGTCTACGACTTACGCCTTTCCTCGCGTCTCGAGCCGTTTGCGCTTACTACGGGCTTCTCGGCGCATTTTAGGCTCGAGGCCCACCATCACGAAAAAATTCTCGAGGGCCTGCTCACGACCTTGAATACGGGGGTGCTCGAGCGGGGCGCACCCCGAAACAAAGGGAAGTGCGGTGTATAGCTCGAGGGCGTGCAAAATAACCGCGTCGCTGGGGGAGGTTTGAGCACGCTCTGCTAGTTCGGAATACAGCTCTCGCCGCGCTTCGGCATGAATCTGGGCAGCTTCGGGGTGGGTGCTGAGTGAGGTTGCCAGCAAATCCTGTTTGGCGATACGTCGGTAACGCTTCAAGCCGTCTAGTAAAACGTCTGGCGCTATCTCCATCCCAACCCTGACCGCTCCCACATCACGAAACTGTCCTTTCATGCGTCCTCCCCGAAATTGAGGTGAGTGGTGGGAGAGACTCCTCCCCACTGTGTTAATAATTGTGTTGACAAAGGTATATTCACACGGATAAGTCTTCAAACACGCTCGAGAATACATTTGTGAAGACCTTACGAGCACGCCCCGACTGCCCAGGATTGAAATTCAGTATAACCCTCAACCTACCGCATCTGACGGCAAGCTGACACACAGTTGACTTCCCCAAACGCTCAGGTAAAAGCCATATTTTTCATAAAGTGTAGCTCGAGCGGAAGTTTTGTGAACAAAACATGAACTGTGCAATCAAAACAATGAAATCAGTATGTTTACTCAGCTAGAAATCAGCTTGAAAAAACACTTTGCAGCACGAGGATTTTCACCTAATTTTACAAGTGTTAAGGTAAATGTGCGTTTCAATTGGTACACTAAGCGGGTCATGTTGAAACCACAGCTCAGCCTCCTCCTCGCCTTCACCTTTGGCGCGGGCGCATTCGCCCAGTCGTACACGGTCAAAGCGGGAGACACGCTCTATGGGGTCGCTCGTGCGAACGCTCTGAGCACGGTGCAGCTCGCTGCCCTCAACCGCTTACCTGCCAACGCTACCCTCAACGTGGGTCAAAGGTTGACCCTCTTCAATACCCAAAAATCTATAACCAGCGCCGCTCCCAGCACCACGGGGAGCGGCTCGAGCTACACGGTCAAGAGCGGGGACACCCTGTACGGTCTGGCTCGAGCACGCGGGGTCAGCATGAGTCATCTGGCTGCCTTGAACGGGCTTCCAGCTAACGCCACGTTAAATCTGGGTCAAAATCTGCGACTGTCGGGCAACGCGGTGGCCAGCAAGTCCTCGAGCGTGGTTCAAGCGCAACGAGCGCAAACTACGCTGCGTCAGGCTACCGCACGCAGCAACAGCTACGGGCGGGTTCGTGCCGCGTCTACCCGCTACGTGGGCATTCGCTACATGTACGGGGGTACCGGGCGTTACGGGCTGGATTGTTCCGGCTTCACCTCGAGCGTGATGCGCGACCTGGGTGTGCGGTTGCCCCGGACGGCCCGCGCCCAATACGGCGTGGGCCGCTATGTAAACCGCTCGAGCCTGCGCGAAGGTGATTTGGTATTTTTCAACACCATAGGTGGAGTGTCGCATGTGGGCATCTACCTGGGCGACGGTATGATGGCCAACGCAAACTCTTACGTAGGGCGGGTCAAGGTGGAGAGCATGAACTCTTCGTATTGGGCTTCCCGCTTTCTGGGCGGACGTCGGGTGCTGGGTTAAAAGTATTCTCGAGTTGGATTTGAGAAAATCCCTGCATAGTGCGGGGATTTTTCTTGTGCTCGAGTGCTACCCAAAATTCAAAACTCAGCGCTTAATCACCTGCGCGTCTCGAGGGAGTTTTTTCAAATCTGCACTTTTAAGTCCTGCATTGAATTTCCAATTGCTGAAATTGAGTTCCGTTACTACTTTACCCTGGGGGTCCAACGCTTGTAGTTTGAGCACCCGCCAGCCGTTTTCACCCACCAAAATGCGAGTTTTGGACACGCCTAAATCTTCGCGCGGAATGGCTTCAAGCAGATAAGCCTTGCCGCCTGCCACGGTTTGAGTCTCGAGCAGTTTGAGTTTGAAATCCGTTCTGGACAAGCTGACGGTAGCGTCGGTCAGGCGGGTGAAATCAAAAGTAAAGCCGTCCACCTTGCTCTTGGCGGCAGGAGCCACCGTGACCTGATTAGTGAGGTAAAGATAGTTGGACACGGTTTTCTTGTCCAAAATCAAAATATTGTCGGCCAGTGCGTCCGGCGCGTTGAACACTATTCGGGTCAGACTCGAGAGGGGAATGCTCGAGACGAGCAGGTCAATCTTTTGGTTTCCCCCCTCGAGCGTGGCCGAGCCGTTGATTCGCACGCTAAAATCCTTGAGGTTTTTCTGCGCCGCCTCGACCTTGCCTGCGATATCGTCGGCGCTGAGGGTCTGGGCCATACTGCTCGAGGAAAAAAGGGAAAGGGTCAGCAGGGTTGCGGTTTGAACGAGTCTTCTCATGAGTCTATTCTCGCGCTTTCGCAGTGAGAAGGGGATTGGTTGGCTGACGAATTGGGAGGGTTGGGTGAAGGGGAGTGCTCGAGGGTCAGAGGGTGAATAATAGATTTTGCCGCCTTCTACTTTCTGCTTTCTGCATTCCCTCTCAAGCCATCCGAAAAAAGCTATTCTCCACCCAGCTCGAAGGCGAAGCGGATACGGGCTACGGTGACATTGCCGCTTCCAGCCAGCTCGAGGTTGAGGGTTCCGGCGGGTAGAATTCCGGCAACCAGTGAGGTGCTGGTGGTCAGGCCGTAGCGTAGGGCTTCGGAGTCTCTGCGCCACGGCTCGAAGGCGGCGTACAGATTCAGGTCGCTCTCGAGCGGAAGTGCGCCGTACAGGGTGGCACGGCCACGCACACCATAAGCGGCCTCGTTACCGTTCAGACCCAGCAGACCGTCCAGGCTAAGGGTCAAATTCTCGTTATTGCGGGTACTGATTCCTCCGGTTACCGCAAACAAATCGCCCTGACTGGCTCCTCCCAGAGTTCCACCCGCTCTCAGTTCAAACTCTCCAGTCTGGCGCTGCACTCCCACCTCGAGCCGAGAATCTGCGCCCAGCCGTCCCAAAACGTTGAGGAATGTGGTGCGCTCGAGGCGGTAGCGTCCGCTCAGTTCAGCCTTGTAATCCGCGCTGCGTGTGCTTTCTGGCTCGAGGATAAGGGTACTAAAAGGATTAAGAGACGCTCTTGGGGTATTCCAGCCCTCGAGTTTGGCGCTCAGAGCAAACGGCCCCAGGGTTCCACTCACTCTGGACCTCAGCAAGAATCCGCCGCCGTAACCCAGCTCCGCGCCCAATTCTGCCTCGCCGTAACCCAGCGGCCCGCCGCTCAGACTGCGCGACAAGTTGGCCTCGAGCTTGCGGAGAGAAACCCCTAATGCAAGGTCGTACTGAGGAATCCAGTCCAGACCAGAGACGTTTACGCCTAACAGAAAGCTCGAGCGGGAACTCTTCACACCAAACCCGCTGGACAGCTCGAGGGTGGCAGCGTGAGATATTCCGAGGGTGAATAGGGAAAGTGTAAGTAGTTTTTTCATGGATGCCTTTTTTGGGTTGTCGGTTATCGGTTAAGAGTGAAGTGCTTGAGTTCAGCTTAAAGGTTTCAGATGACTTCAGAGCCTGTGAAAGCGATTAAGATGGCCTTGAGTGAAAGAACATTTTCACGTCCGATTAAGACCCCCTCGAGCGATACACTTAACCTTATGTTGAAAACCCAAACCTGGAAAATACAGGCCCCTCGAGCGCTGGTCCTGGCCCTTGTGACCCTGCCCTTAACGCTGGGCCTTACTGCCTGCTTTCCGCGTGCCAGTGGGATTATTCAAACCCCGCGTATCGAGGTGGAGGAAACCACCCTCGAGCGCCTGAACCCGCCGGGATTAGGCGTGGAGGCCGGGGCTACACTGGGCCTGAAACTGCGAATCATCAACCCCAATCCTTACGGCCTGAAGCTCAACCGAGTACAGGGAAAGTTCTTTCTGGACGGGGCTGAAACTGTGGGGGTAGACCTGCCGGGATTCGCGGTGGCTCCGGCTGGCTCGAGCACTTTAAAAACTGAAATCAACCTTCCACTCAACGAAGCCACCCTCTCGAGACTGATTAAAGTGGTGCGCGGCGGTAGCGTGACCTACCGGCTGGATGGTACCGTCACGCTGGACGCGGGCGTGTTTGGCAAGCCCACCCTGGGGCCGTACACCGTATTGCAGGGCCGAATTGAGAATGTACCGCTGCTGGCTGCGCCCAACTTCCGCTTTCGCCCGGATTTGGGCCGCTTTACGGTGGGCTTCGATGGGCTGACCATAGAACTGGGTCTCGAGGTGCAAAATCCCAATGTGTTGGGATTTCGTTTGCGTGCGCCGCTCGAACTGAAAATAGGCGGTCAGACCGTGGCGGGGGCCAGTCTGGACAGCGTGGTGGCCGCCAAAGCCAGCAGTGTGAGCTATCTGACCTTCCGCCTGGACCCACTCAAAATTCCGGGGGCGTTGCTCAGTGGGGCGCTGGGCTTTTCGCTGAGCGGCACGCCCACCATTTCTGCACCAGGGTTTGGTGAACAAGCGTTTAGTTTTGGGTTGCTCACGCAGGGAAGTGTGCAGCGGCGGTGAGGAGGGATTTCTTCGCCAGGGGGCGTGACTTGGGAGCGTGGGCTTTCATTCCCGAACATCCGCTCGAGGGCAAATCAGGCGGTCCACTGTGGGGCCTAACTTTCTCGGTCAAGGATTTGTTTCAGGTGCAAGGCTGGCCCACCGCTGCAAGTACCCACGCAAAACTCCCCCCGCTCGAGCCGTCTGTGGTAGTTCAAACTCTGCTCGAGCGGGGCGCAAGCTGTGTGGGCAAAACACACCTGCACGAAATTGCGCTGGGCATTCTGGGCTGGAATCCCGTGGTGGGGCAGGCCCGAAACCCACTGGACCATGAGTGCATTTCAGGCGGGTCCTCGAGCGGGGCAGCCATCTCGGTGGCCCTGAACGAGTGCGATTTTGCACTGGGAACCGATACGGGCGGCTCTATCCGAATTCCAGCGGCGCTATGCGGCCTGGTGGGGTTTAAACCCAGTCACGGTCACTACCCAGACGCTGGAGTGTTGAACCTCAGCCCCACCTGCGACCATGTGGGAACCCTGGCAAAAAACGTGCAAACCCTGATTCGGGTGGATGAAGCACTGTGGAACCGTCCGATTAAAAAAACTGCGCTCGAGCCACTAAGAGTAGGGTTCTGGAACGTTCCTCAGTGGACCACGCTCAAAGTCTGGGAATCTTTCTCGAGGGTAACGGATTTGATGGGGGCCGTACCTTTAGACTTTCCCGACGTGCTCGAGACCTATTCCAGCATCGTCCAGTTTGAAGCCGCCAGAGTTCACCGTGCCGCGCTCGAGCGAGAAAATCCTGGTTTCAGTGCTCCCACCCTCGAGCTATTAAAGCGCGGTCAGGGTATTTCCCAGAGCCGCTATCTCGAGGCGATGAAAGAACGTGAACACTTTCGGGTCCAGCTTGAGACGCTTTTCGCAGAGTTTGATGTCATTCTCGCGCCGGGTGTTCCGGCAGTTGCCCCTAAGATTGGGGTGGAAACGCTCGAGCTGTCCGGCGGTCCCTCAGCACTGCGCCCCGCGTTTTTGCGCCTGACTGCCCCGTTCAGTTTGCTGGGGGTTCCTACGGTGAGTTTGCCGCTTAAGATAGAAATGCTCTCGGCGGGAATTCAGATAGTGGGACGCTGGGGAGAGGACGCAAAGGTGCTGAGTGTGGCGCTCGAGCTGGAGTCCCGACTTTCTA
>JACMOA010000086.1 GCA_014378225.1 Deinococcales bacterium
AATCTCCTTCGAGCTTCGTAGCGGCAAAGAGGCTACCGTTTACGTGGTGGACGGTCCTAAAGGACTGCTGGCCGCCAAGCTTTACGCCGACTCGAGGGTGAGAACATTCACTCAGGACGGAATGTACAAAGAGGGCCGCGAAACTTCGGACGCACGGATGCAAAAGGTGCGCCAGAACGCCCGTAAATTTGGGGTTCCGCTCGAGCAGGCGCGTTGGATTTACGAAGAATTCTGGCAGATGGAGCACCTGTTTCTGGCGGGTGTAAGAGTGCCACAACCCGTAGAGCACGCAGGCCGGGTGGTCCTGATGGGCTACCTCGGCGACGAGGACGAGGCCGCGCCTCGAGTGTCGGACGCCCGCCTCGAGTGGAAAGTGGCCGAGGGAGCTTTTGAAGGGGCGCTCGAGCAACTGGTTTTAATGCTTCAGGCAGGCCGGGTTCACGGAGATTTCTCGGCTTTTAACCTGCTGTGGTGGGAAGATAAAGTGTGGGTGATTGATTTTCCCCAGGTGGCCGAAATTGGCAAAAACCCAGCCTGGAGAACCCTGCTCGAGCGCGATGTTCAAAACCTCTGCACTTCGTTTGTGAAACTGGGTGTGCGTAAAGACCCGGATAAAGTGCTCGAGGACGTGTGGAAGCGCTCTGGCTTGCCGGGAAACGCTCGGGGGTAAGGCTGGGTGGCGCAGACCTGAAACCGTGAAGCTCTGATAAAACGGGAGCGTAAACCAGAAGGACTCAGATTCTCCCTCAATCGGCTACTCTGCCCACATGCTCGAGCTGATTCCTACACACCTGCTCTATACCGGAATGGGCCTTCCCCAGGAAAATGCGGCGGTAGTGTTCTCGGAAGATACCATTGCCGCCACCGGGCCACTCGAGGAGTTGCGCCGGAGCTATCCCTACGCGCTAGAGCGCCCCACTGCACAAGTCATTGCGCCGCCGCCACTGAACGCGCATACCCATCTGGACATGAGCAGTTTGCCCTTTAACCCGCTGGGATACACCGAATGGGTAGGCTGGGTGATTCAGAATTCCTCGAGCCGAAATCTGGATTCTGCAATGTTAGGTTTAAAGCTGCTCAAACGCCCCCCACTTTCAGGCTTCGGGGACATCGTGGCGAGGGCCGAAGTGATGCGCTATTTGCTTTCAGAAGTTGACCGTCCCGGTGTGGCGTATTGGGAAGTGCTGGGACCCAATCCAGACGATGCAGAGCGGATTTTTAATGAAACCGTAGCAAAGGTACGGGAATTTAGGGCGCTCGAGCGGCCCGGTTTTGTACGCCTGGGACTGACCCCACACACCGCGCATACCGTCAGCGGAGTTCTGCTGCAAAAACTGGTGGGTTTCGCTCGAGCCGAGAATTTACCGCTACAAATCCACATTGCAGAATCGCCGGATGAGTGGCAGCTTTTCCAGAGTGGCACAGGCAAACTGGCTGAAACGATGGAACGGGTTTTCGCTAAATCTATAACTCAAATTCTGGGAACCGAGCCAAACGCTTCACTCACGTCGGTGGGACAGCTCGAGCGCCTGGGTATACTCGAGGCGCGGCCCACGCTCATTCACGCCGTTCACGTCACGGAAAAAGACGTGCAGAATATCGCTCGAGCGGGCTGTCCCGTCGTTACCTGTCCGCGCTCTAACGCCGCCCTCGAGTGTGGCATCTTCGATTGGCCCTTGTTCGCCCGTTACGGGGTGGAAGTGGGTATTGGGACGGACTCCATCGCGTCTGGAGAGAGTCTAAATGTGTTAGATGAAATCAAATTCGCTCGAGCACTCTACGGTGAGCGCGTACCGCTCAAAACCCTGGTTCGGGCGGCGGTGAAAGGTGGCTCGAGGGCGCTGGGATTACAGTCGCCCATCGTGCGGCGCGGGGACGCTCGAGCGGGGTTGATGGATTGGACGGGGTTTTTGGCTTTGAGTAATGAGTGATACGGATTCCGATTGATTCCGTATGACAGATGACAAAAGAGGAAACCTTGTGGGTGTCTTCCAGACGCTCAAGAAGGTTTCAGCTCATCACTCATCGCTCAAGGCCAAATCACCCTAACTCGAGAGCAGCCAATCCACCGTCTTATCGGTTAACCTATCGAGCACCTGCACGCACAGCTCGAGGTGGTCACGCTGTGTGTCCTCAATCTTGTTATGCGAAATTCCCTTCAAGCTCTGCACAAAAAGCATCACTGTGGGAATGCCTGCTCTGGCCACTTCCGCCGCGTCGTGGAGTGGGCCAGACGGTAAAAGGTGAGACTGGTCCGCAACCTCGAGAATGGCATCTCTACACATCTCAATCAGGTCCGGGTGAAAGGGAATCGGCTCAATCTGCCAGATGCGGCTCCACTCCACGGTCACGTTCTCCTCGAGTGCAAATTTTTCAGCCGCAGTTTTGGCCTGCTCGAGCATAGTTTTGAGAACTTCTGCACTTAAATCACGCTGGTCCAGGGTCATCTCGACCTTACCCACCACAGCGGTGACTATTCCAGGCAGGGTTTTCAGGCTGCCCACCGTTCCCACCGCGTCCGGGAACTGTTGGGCAATCTCCCTAATCTCGAGCGCTAACTTTGCAGCCGCTCCCAGCGCGTCCCGGCGCTCGAGCATGGGTGTAGAGCCAGAGTGCGCCTCTTGCCCAGTAAAGGTGATGCTGTGGCGCTCCACACCCTTGGTTCCCAGCACCACACCTAACGGTAATCCCAGCTTCTCAAGCACTGGACCTTGCTCGATGTGTAGCTCGAGGTAAGCGGCGGCATTCTTGAGTTCTTTTTCACTCTCGAACATCCGGTCTATCTCTACCCCGCAGCGTCGCAGTGCATCCTCGAGCCGAATGCCGTCCCGGTCCAATCGGTTTCGTTCGAGGTTTGGGTCCATTGCACCTGCACAGGCGCTCGAGCCAAGTAGACTGCGCCCAAAACGTGCGCCCTCTTCGTCAGCCCAGTCCACCAGCCGCACCGTGACCGGAGGCTTACCGCCATACTGCTCATTCAGGCGGCGCAACACCTCGAGTCCGGCCAGCACACCCAGACATCCGTCCAGCCAGCCCCCGTTTGGAACGCTGTCCAGGTGGCTTCCGATGATGAGTTCCTTCCGGCTTCCTCCCTCGAGCGTGGCCCACAGATTTCCGGCCCCGTCCTGATGCACTTCCAGGGGCAACTCCTTGAGCTTGGATTTGTACCACGCTCGAGCCGCCAGCCAGGTATCGGTC
>JACMOA010000087.1 GCA_014378225.1 Deinococcales bacterium
CGCTCGACGTGGGCAGCACCATGCTCGAGGAAAACGTGGTTTCGGCGGCAGGCAAGCATGACCGCCACAACGCCACGGTACGTGAACTGGTTCGCATTGCTAGTGACGCCGGGTTTAAGCCCGCCCAGCGCAACAGTTGGTTCGAGATTATCAAATATCCCGATGTGGCCCAGGTTCTGAAAGTAGAGGAGCCAGAAACTAGATTTGTGCGGACTTGAGTAATGAGTAACGAGCAATTAGCAAATAGTTTTTAAGTCTCAAATCTAGCCCAACTCGAGACAGGTTTTCACAACTTCCTCGAGCGCCCAAACCGTGTGCTCGAGCGTCAAACTGGGCTTTCCCGGTTTGGTGAGGGTCTGTTCGGGCAAGTAGGGGAGATGGATGAACCCAGCCTGAACATTTTGGCCCTCGAGCGCGGCTAAAAGCCTGTAAAACAGCGCATTGCAGACATACGTTCCTGCCGAATACGAGATTTCAACAGGCAGCTCGAGCGCCTTCACACGATTCTCGAGCGCTCTGAGCGGCAATGTAGAAAAAAGCGCGTTGGGTCCATTCTCGAGCAGTTTTAAATCTCGAGGACTTTGTCCTGAACTGTCGGGAATCCGGGCGTCTACCCAGTTGAGTGCGGCGTGCTCGAGCGAGATGTTTTGCCGTCCTCCTGCTTCACCCAGACAAATCACCACACTTGGCTTGTGGCGCTCGAGTTCGATTTGCAGTTCGGTCCAGGAACGTTTGAACTCAACGGGGAAAACTCGAGTGTGAATTTGCGGAAATTTTGCTTCGAGCCAGGGAAGAACCGCGCTCGAGGGATTGACCCTTTCCCCGCCAAATGGCTCAAATCCGGTAACGAGAACCTTCACTGTGGAGACCTCACTTTGAATCCTCGAGCGTTCAAGAGTTCACGCACCGCTTTTGCTAGCTCGAGCGCGTTTTTGCCGTCCCCATGAATGCACAGCGTCTCCGCTTTGAGGGGTATGTTTTCACCCTCCAGCGTGTTCACCGTTCCCTTTTCCAGCAGTTGCACCACCTGCTCGAGCGCGGGGTTTACACTCTCTAAGGTTGCACCTTCTGTGTTGCGCGGAGCCAATCGCCCGGTTTTGCTGTATCTGCGGTCTGCAAAAACTTCGTGTACGACACTCAAACCAACTCCTGTCGCAATGCCTGCCAGTTTTCCACCGGACAGGCAATATAGCTTGAGTTCTGGGTTGAGGTCGTGAACGGCCCTGGCAAAACTCACCGCCGCCTCCAGATTGCGCTCGAGGTGGTTGTATAGCGCACCGTGCGCCTTGACGTGTCTCAGTAGTCCGCGCCGCGCCGCCACCACGCCCTGCACCGCTGCCACCTGATGCAGCGTGAGCGCATAAATCTCCCGGCTCGAGAGCATCATTTCACGCCGCCCAAACCCGGCTAAGTCTGGGAAACTGGGGTGAGCGCCTAGCGCAACCCGGTGCTCGAGCGCCAAATCCACGGTTTTCATCAGGGTTAGGGGGTCGCCGCCGTGTGCGCCACACGCTAAATTGACCGAGGTGATAAACGGCATCAGCGCTGCGTCTTGCCCCACCTGAAAGCGCCCGTAACTCTCGCCCATGTCACAGTTGAGGTCTAGCTCGAGTTTGGACCAGTTGGGCACCTTCAGCGATTGCACGTTCATTATTGTATGCGCTCGAGGGTGTCGAAGGAGCGCCTCCGGCGAGTTTTTAGTAGTTGGCAATTGGATGGTTTGCCCTCGAGATAGAAAAGCAAACCATCCAATTGTCAAAAACCAATGACCCACGGGCTGGCCCCACGGGGCGGAATGGCCCGATAGGCGAGCAGGCCCGATAAGTGCCGTCCTGCCCAGGACAGCCGGAGGCGCAAGGGTTGCTACTCAAAACCACCACCCAAAACCTTTCTACTTCTTCTCTGCACCCGCCTTGACCACGCTCGCCACCCTGGATACCAAATCGTCGCCAATTTTGAGGATAAAAATGGTGGAATCTATGCGGTCTCCAGCACTGTTGAAGCGGATATCCCCGGTCAACAGTCCCGGCGCTCTGACCTTGCGTAAGGCGCTCTCCACCTGAATTCTCGAGGGCCGCTTGCCGTCGTTCAGCTCGATGGCATCTTTGAGCGCTTTCAGTGCCACTTGCATGGCGTCATAACCCAGAATACCGAAGCCGGTTACTTCGCTCGAGTAGCGGCGTTTGAAGGTGTCGCTGAAGGTTTTGGCCCCGCTGTATGAGGCAGGTGGGGCAACGGTGGCGGTGAAGTACACGCCTTTAGCCGCGTCTCCAGCCTGTTTTTTGAAGTCGGCAGCGTCCAGCGCGTCCGCTCCTACAAATTGGGCGTTAACCCCGGCTTCCCGAAGTTGCTTGATAAAGGGTGCGCCAGTGTCGTTTTCTCCACCAAAATAGACCACATCCGGCTTGGCTACAATCACCGCGTCTACCACAGATTTGAAGTTTTTACGCTCTACAGTGCTCACCGCGCCCTTAACGCTCAGACCACGGGTTTTAACCAGCGGAAGCACTTGTTCACTAAGACCTTTGCCGTAAGTGGTGCCATCATCTACCACAAAAACGCTCTTGGCTCCCAACGTGTCGGTGATGAAGTTTGCTCCGGCGGGTCCCTGGTCATCGTCTCTTGCCACGATGCGGTTGATGTTTTTGAGTCCCCGGTCTGTCACTTTGGGATTGGTGCTGGCTGGACTAACCATACCGAGGTGGGCTGGAGCCAGCACATCGGATACCGGAATGGTGACGCCAGAATTGATGGCTCCCACCATAATCAGGGTGAAAGGGTCTTCAATGGCGGCCTGTGCCTTTTTACGTCCCTCAACGTCACTGGCTTGGTCATCGTAAGACTTGAGTCGCAAATCAAAGCCCAGCTTTCTGAACTCAAGCCGTGCCTGGACCAGGGTCAGGGAGGCCGCGTTGCGAACCTCGGCTCCCAGACCTGCCAGGGAGCCGGAAAGAGGAGCCATCAGCCCTACGGTGATGATGGGTAATTCCTGCGCCACTGCGCTCGAGAAGGTTGTGAGGAGCGCGATACTCAGTAAGACTTTTACATTCATGGTTATCTCCTGGCCTACTGTAGAAAGGCTCACCTTGTCAGGAGTGTAGCATATTACGAGAAAAATGAGCAGAGGAATAATTCACGTTTATTTTTCTATAACTTTGGGGTTTGAAGCTTTTGCTCGAGGGTTAAATCTTTTCCAAATGCCCTATGGCTCGAGCGGCTAAACTATCCCCATGATTGAACAGTTCGTGGGAAACACCCCCGTTATGCGCCTAAGGCACGCCACCACACCGGAGATGGCCGAGGTGTGGGTCAAGCTCGAGGGCCTGAATCCGGGCGGCAGCATCAAGGACCGCACCGCACTGAGCATGGTGAACGACGCGGAAGCCAGGGGGCTGCTCAAACCGGGTGGAACCATTGTGGAACCCACCAGCGGAAACACCGGAATTGGGCTGGCACAGGTGGCAGCGGCCAGGGGGTACAAGCTGATTCTCACTATGCCTGCCCAGATGAGCGAGGAGCGCAAACGCACCTTAAAGGCTTACGGTGCAGAACTGGTTCTCACCGACCCTACCCGCCGAATGCAGGCAGCCATAGAGGAAGCCGAAAAAATTGCGCTCGAGACGGGTGCGTGGATGCCCAACCAGTTTGGCAATCCCGCAAATCCGGCGGCCCATTACACCACCACAGGCCCGGAACTGTGGACCCAGCTCGAGGGCCGAATAGACGCTTTTGTGTTTGGCAGCGGCACCGGAGGCACCATCATGGGAACTGGGCGTTATCTGCTCGAGCGGAATCCAAAAATTAAAATTGTGGCGGTGGAACCCGCCCGCTCCAACGTAATTTCGGGTGGAGAGCGTGGAGAGCACGGCTTTCAAGGCATGGGACCGGGGTTTATTCCGCCCAATTTAGACGTGAGTTTACTGAGTGAAGTGGTGCAAATCTGGGAGGAGGACGCTTATCCTTTTGCTCGAGGGCTGGCCCAACACGAGGGGCTTTTTGTGGGCATGTCCAGCGGGGGAATCATTTACGCAGCTTACGCGGTGGCTCGAGCGCTGGGGCCAGGAAAACGGGTGGCGACCATTGCTTGCGACACCGGAGCGCGGTATTTGACCACCGCGCTGTTCAGTGGCGAGGCAGACACGCCGCCGGGGTATTTGGTGCGCTCGAGGGAGAGAGTTTGACTTGGTGCGACTTTTAGAACTTGCATGGAGGATAGTTGTGCTCGAGCGAGGTTCTCGAGAACCAACCGCAGGATGCAAAATCTTGCGGTTTACAGAACTCTTTGCAACTCGAGTTTTACCTCACCCGTGCATCACTCGAGCGACCCCGTTCACCCGAACCCGCGTGTAGTCTCCCCGCTCGAGTGGACAACCCGCCGCACTCCGCACCTCGAGCCGCATATTTCCCAACGTGCAGGTGTACTGGGTGTGGGTTCCCAGATACTCCATATCCTGAACCACCACCACTACACCAGACTCTCCCAGCTCGAGCTGTTCGGGGCGCAAACTGAGCATCACCAGACCCTGTGCGGGTTCACTCAGCTCGAGGGTTCCCAGCGCTGTAGTGGCGCTCAGGCCTTGGGCCTGTCCCTGCATCAGGTTGGTGCGGCCCAGAAAACTGGCACAAAACACGGTGCGCGGCGCGGCGTAAACCTCACGCGGGGTTCCCACCTGCTCGAGCCTTCCAGCCCGCATCAGTGCGATTCTGTCGGCAAAACTCAGCGCTTCTTCCTGGTCGTGCGTCACCAGTACAGTGGTCACTCCCGTCCCCTTGAGAATACTTCGCACCTCTGCCCGTGTACTCGAGCGTAGCGCGGCGTCCAGGTTGGAAAAGGGTTCGTCCAACAGCATCAGGCGCGGCTGCGGAGCCAGTGCGCGGGCC
>JACMOA010000088.1 GCA_014378225.1 Deinococcales bacterium
CCAGGGCGATAATGGCGATAACGAAACCTAAAATGAGGCCCTGTACGATAACGGTGGGCATCACCGCAACCAGAATGTCCCATCCTGGAATGACGGCGTACACGGTCACAAACACCAGAACGGCAGCTAAAAGAACCCATCCAATCAAACTGCGGGGGGACATCGGCTTTTTGGGCGGGGCAGCGGCTTGGGTCAAATTGTGTACCTCGAGCGGGGGGTTTCACCTGAAATGTTTTGTCCTTAAGCACCTGTCAAAAGCTCTGTAGGCTCGGCTCGAGGGAACGAATTTCAAATCTTCAGGATGATATACAGCGCTCCCCGCTTTGTCAATGAAAGCTTAATCTATGAAGACTCTCGTTGGGAGCGCATAAAAAGACAATTCGGGTCGGGGTCTAAACTCCAAATTTTGTGAAGCCTGTCCATTCCTCGAGCGCCTGATTAGAATTCGCGCCCTCAAGCCGTTTAATCCCGTACACTCGAGCACACATGGCTTCTCTTTCTCCCGACTCCCTTTCCAAAGCACCCCCCAACAACGCCCTCGAGTGGACCCTGGAAATGGTAAGGATTCCCAGCGTCACCGGCTCGAGCGCGGAGGGTCAATTTGCCGCTTTGATGCGCCAAAAACTGGCTCGAGTGTCTTATTTTCGGCAAAACCCACAAGATTTGTGGTGTGAACGCACCGAAAACGACCCGCTCGAGCGTGAAAATCTGTTTGCGCTGGTGCGCGGTTCAGGTAAGAGAGTCGTGATTCTGGCCGGACATTTTGACGTGGTTTCCACCGGGAATTATGGCCTGCTCGAGGGTTTAGCCTTTGACCCTTATCCCTTGCTCGAGGCCCTCCTAAAAACCCTCAAGGGGAGTGACAACCCGGCAGACCGTCAGGCGCTCGAGGATTTTGAATCCGGGGCGTTCCTGCCGGGGCGCGGCATTCTGGACATGAAAAGTGGGTTAGCGTCAGGGATTGTGGCCCTCGAGCGCTTTGCTCAGCTTGTGGACCGAGTGGGAAATCTGCTGCTGGTGGCCACCCCAGACGAAGAACACGGCTCAAAAGGAATGCGGAGCGCCATTTCTACGCTGGCCCGCCTAAAAGCGCGTGAGGGCCTCGAGTTTGTGGCGGCGCTGAACCTCGACGCTACCGCAGACAGCGGTGACGGGACCGCCGGACGCACCATTTACACCGGAAGCGTGGGTAAACTTTTGCCCACCGCGCTCTTCATCGGGCGGCCCACCCACGCAGGGTATCCGTTTGATGGGGTCAATCCGCACCTGATGGCGGCAGAATTTACCCGAGAAGTCGAGTCCAACCCGGCCTACTCGAGCGTGGCCGACGCACCGGGACTGGCGGGGATGCTGGCTCCCGCGCCCACCTGCCTCGAGCAAACTGATTTACGGGACGGCTACGAGGTCACCACCCCACGCCTGACCTGGGTGGCTTTTAACGTGATGCTGATGCGGAGCGAGGCGGCCAAAGTGCTCGCCCGCTTCAAACGGGCGGCGGGGCAAGCGCTCGAGCGGGCGCTGGCGTTGGAACAGGCCCGCTTCGAAGAGTTCGAGGACCGGGCAGGCCGCCCGGTCCGCCCGCTGCCCTACAAGCCGCGCCTGCTCGAGTACGCTGAATTGGAAAAACGGGCGCTCGAGCAAGCTGGACCTGAAGCCGTGCAAGCCGCCAAAACCCAGGTTGAGGCTGAAAGCACCGACCCGCTGTGCTACGCCCGCCAACTCACCCTCGAGCTGGTAAACCTGGCGAATTTGAGCGGTCCGGCGGCGGTGGTGGGCTTTGCCCCGGTGTATTACCCGGTAGCACTGCTGGGTCAGGACCTCAAGTCCAAGCGGCTGCTCAAGGTGTGTCAGGAGGCGGCCATTCGGGTAGAAAGTGAATTCGGGCAGTCTATCAGCTTTCGGCCTTTCTTCGAGGGCATCAGCGACATGAGTTTTCTGGCACCGCTCGAGGGTACAAACGATTCCCCCACCCTGAGCCTGAACATGCCTGGATGGGGAACCCGCTGGAACGTGGATTATCAGGGTGCAGAGCTGCTGGGCGTACCCACCGTCAACGTAGGACCGTGGGGCCGCGAATACCACCAACGGCTCGAGCGGGTGCAAACAGACTATGCTTTTCGGATTCTGCCCGAGTTAGTATGGCGTTTGGCGTTGGGTGCGCTCGAGTAACCCCGAACATTTCCCCAGAATTTTAATCCGCGCTCGAGCCAGCTTTGCTCTTTTTTAAATTTACAATTTCCTCGAGCGTCAAAAAAGCCCGTATCACTTCTGGGTCAAAATGACTTCCCACACCCTCGAGAATGATGCTTAAGGATTCTTCGGGGCTGCGGGCTGCGTGGTAGGGACGCTTGGAGTTGAGCGCGTCCCATACATCTATCACTGCAAAAATGCGGGCGGATAGGGGTATGCTCAGCCCTTTGAGACCTCTAGGATAGCCACTCCCATTCCATTTCTCGTGGTGGGCGTAGGGAATTTCCAGTGCGGGGCGTAAAAATTGGGTACCCTCGAGCATTTGGTAAGACAGCGTGGGATGGGTTCGCATTACGGCCCACTCTTCGGGGTCCAGTGGACCGGGTTTTTGCAAGATGCGGTCTGGAATGCCCATTTTGCCGATGTCGTGCAGCAGTGCGCCCCGTCGCAGGTGCATTAAGTCGTCGCCCTCAAAACCCATTTTGAGTGCTAAACGTACCGCCAGATTGGTCACCCGCCTCGAGTGGCCCTCGGTTTCCTTGTCGCGCAAATCTAACGCCCGCGCCCAGCCCTCAATGACCTCGTCGTAGGCGGCGGTCAACTCCTTGTTGCTGCGCTGTAAATCGCTGAGCAGGCGGTCATTTTCCACCGCCAGTGCCGCCTGTCCGGCCAGGGTTTCGAGAAAGTGATGCCACTCGCGTTCCCGCCGCACATTGCCGCGCTGGTACACTTCGAGCACGCCTTGAGTGTGTCCATCTATGATGAGCGGCGCGGCAAAATAGCGCACTCCGCCTTCCACGTTGGCCCAGGTGGAGTACACCTCGGGAGCCAGACGGGTCCCCAACGGCTTGCCCTCGAGCAGCACGTTTTCGGCCCAGCGCGACCCCAGCATCAGCAAATGGTCACGGGCGGCCTCGTTCTTGAAGCCCAGTCCGCTGTAAAACTCGAGCTGTCCGGTTTCGCGGCTTCTCAGGCGGATGGCACTGGCCTCCACGTTCAGGTGGGTATTCACCTGAGCCAGCACCATATCCAGGGTGACATTCAGGGACAGGCGGGAGCTGATAGCTAAATCAATAGCGTGCAGGGTGGTGATGCGCTCCAGGCGGGCCTCGAGCTGAAAACTCATCTGATTCACCTTTTCCTGGGCTTCTTCGCGCTCGGTCACATCGCGGGCGTTGAGCACAATTCCGCCGATGGCGGGGTTTTCAATCAGGCTTTTGGTCACTCCCTCGAGCCAGCGCCAGCCGCCTTCTTTGTGGCGCACCCGGTAGAGCTGTGGAGCGCTCAGTTCCCCTACCTTGGCTGTGGTACGGAGCAGGGTCAGAAAAGCCGCTTCATCTCGAGGATGCAGCAACAGGCTTACACTTTGCTCGAGCAAATCTTCACTTTCAAAGCCCAATTTGTCCCGGTGCGAGGGGCTAGCGTACAGGATGCGCCCTCTTACGTTGAGAATTTGCACCAAATCAGAGCTGTGTTCCACCAACAACTGGTAACGCGCTTCCGAAGCTTGCAGTTCGCCCAGAAGTTGACGCTCTGCCACACCCATATGCCGAACCTCGGCACTGAGCATCCGGTTTTCGCTCAAGGCCCAGCCCTGACGCGCCAGCGCTAGCAGAGTCACCCCAGCGGTTCCTACGCCCACCGCCAAACTGTTAACTGAATTATTTTGCAGGGCCAGCAACAAACTGACCAGACAAGCGAATACAGCACCATAAGGAAGCGCTCGCAAAAAGTAACCCAGTAAGGTGGTAGAAAAAGCGTGGGGCAGGAATGGGTAAGGAATCAAACTCCGATACGCCGCCCATCCGAACAGCGTGACCGTTCCCACCTCGAGCACGCCCGATACCGGACTTTCACCCATTCTCACCTCGAGCAGCAGGACCGCTAGCCGCAAGGTCAGGGCCAGCCCCAGAATAAACAGCTCGAGCGCGTGTCTCTGCTCCACCCGTCTGAGGGCCAGCTTCAACACCGCACTGAGCAGCAGCAGCAGGGCCATCACCTGGACTTCAACCATCGTGCTGCCGCCCCAGCGCTCGAGCGGACCAAACGTTTGTGAGGGCGAAGACCCCGACAATTGACCATCCCACAACACGGTAAACAGTGAAACCGCCACCAGCAGAACGTCGAGGGTCAGCTTGCCCAACTCAGCGTAGGACAGCCGTCCTATGGCGTAAAACAGCAAACCCAGGCACAGCAGGGAACCCAGCGCGTCCAGTGCGGGCAGCAAGGGCCTCAGGTCTCCTACACCCCCCACCGCCACCCCCAGAGCCACCACTCCCCAGAACAAGCGTAAGGGTGAACGAAAGGCAGCGTATAAGCACAGCAGCGCGGCTATCAGACTTGAGCCGAGAACCCACCCCTGACGTTCCACAGAAACTGCTAACTGTGGACCCAGTACGCCCAGCCACAGCAGCGCCATTCCCGACACACCCAGCAAGGCAAGCCACAACACCCGCTCGAGTGTGGGAAGAGGAGGTGTGAAGCTGGTGTTCACGTTGCTTTAACAATAGCAAGAAATGAAGCTTGCCATCACACTTATGAAAAATCTCACTCGAGGAAAGACGAGATTTTCTTTAGAAGTGCAAGGCTTTTTGAGCTTGAGCACTCTAAATTTGGTGTTCTGGATTTGATGTTCTGGATTTGGTAGGCGCTGAACGCGGTATGTTTGCCCAGATTCTCGAGCGAGTAGAACGGGTGAGCAACCCCTCTGAATCCGGGACAGGATTTTGCTAAGCTAGGAGTCACTTTGCATCTCATCCCTTTGTATTCTCGAGCCGTTCTCGAGCAAATTTGATGTACAAGACGCAACACAGAGGTTTATTCAAAGGAGTTCCCACCGTGGCAGGTCACAGTAAATGGTCTCAGATTAAACGCAAAAAGGGAGCCAACGACGTTCGGCGCTCTGGCATCATCAGCAAGCATATTCGGGCCATCACCACGGCGGTTCGCAGCGGTGGCAGCGGCGACCCGGCAGGAAACTTGAGCCTGAAAAACGCCATTGCCGCTGCTAAAACGGACACAGTTCCTGTAGATAACATCGAAAACGCCATTAAGCGGGCGGTGGGAGAAGGCTCGAGCGCCACCGTTTTTGACGAGGTGGTCTACGAGGGCTATGGACCCGGTGGAACGGCCCTTCTGATTGAAACCCTGACCGATAACCGCAACCGTACCGTGGGCGAGATTCGCAGCGTGATGAACAAGCGCGGCGGAAACCTGGGCAACGCGGGTAGTGTGGCGTGGCAGTTTGACCAAAAGGGCATCGTGGTGGTCTCGAGCGCTGAGGAGACTGTGCAGGACGCCGCTATCGAGTTGGGAGCCGAGGACATTCAGGAAACCGAGGATGGACTCGAGATTTACACCGCGCCCACCGAACTGTTTCTGGTTTCAGAAGGACTCTCAGGACAGAAATTCCCGGTGGTTTCTGCCAGCCTGACCATGATTGCCTCGAGCACGGTAGATTTGAACGACGAGGACGCCCGAAAACTGCTGGTACTGCTCGAGTATCTGGAAGATTTGGACGACGTGCAGCGCGTGACCAGCAATGCCAATTTGAGCGAGGTGATGGAGGAGGTATGAGGGGTTGGGGGTTTAAGTTATTGAGCTTGGGTTCTCGGTTTTTGTCTTGGACAGAACAGCACTGTCTTGACGAGAACGGCACCTAACGGGCCTCACCGCCTCTTGTGCAGAACGGCACCCTGTGGTGCCTGGCCGCCAGTTTTCGGTTTTCGGTTGGACATCTGGAAGGTAGGATGGAGAGCAGAAGGCAGAAAGCGAATAGCGAAAAACATTGTCTGACATGATAAATACGTCGCACGAACTAAACCTATGTATGTTTAATTCTCAACTGATATCTGACAACCGATAACTGAAAACTAACACCCACTCACCACTACTCATCTCCACCCTTCCGAAACGCAACCCTCATTCCCCCCCACTCCAAAGCTGTACGCTGTCTTAACTTTATTTATGCTGACTCAACAGATTCGCTTCAACAACACACCTAAACTCCACTGGGTCGAAACCGACAGGCTTTATCTGGCGGATACTCCGGTGGTAGTGCTCTCGAGGCGCGGTCTCGAGCTGGCAAAAGTACGTGGCTTGGGGGAAGATGGCGACGCTCCGGTTCAAGCGGGGCGAATTCTGCGGGAGGCCTCGAGTGAGGACCTAGAGCAAGCTGAAATGCTCGAGCGCGAAGCC
>JACMOA010000089.1 GCA_014378225.1 Deinococcales bacterium
AATGAGGAGAACTCGAGCGAACTGGGCGCGTTTTCGCATTCCGGCGCTGAGTTCTCGGACTCTTTTATGGATAGCTGCACTGAGTCCTACTCGCTCGAGTGCGTCTGGAATACTCTCGAGCGCTACCTTGTGCATCCGCAGTGAAAAAGTCAGATTCTCAAGCACCGTGAGGTCCGCGTAAAGGGATTGTGCGTGACCCAGCATGTGGGCGTGTTGGCGCACCGAACTTTTATCCTTCAAATCAAAGCCATAAATTCGGCCCTCACCGCGTGTGCTCGAGAGTGCCCCCGCCAGAATTCGCAGCAGTGTGGTTTTTCCGGCACCGTTGGGGCCATATAGGGCCAGGGTTTCGCCCCGCTCGAGGTCCAAACTGACATCCCGGAGCACAAAACTGCGCCCATAACGTCTGGCGATTTTACGCAGCTCGAGGGCCAGAGAAATACGGGTGGGTGAGGTCAAAAAAACCTCTTTTGATTCGACCGCTTCACAAAACCTTTCCCCACCACTCCGGTAACACACTCTGAAACAGGCTCGAGAGCAAAGTGGCCTGCCCCATAAAAATAAGTGTGCCAAACAGAATCAGGACCACGCCGCCCGTCCGCTCGAGGGTCAGGCTATAGCGGCCCAAAAAGCGCAGGTTGACCCGTTGCCAGAACACGGCGACCAGCAAAAAAGGAATGGCGAGGCCCAGCGTATAGCAAAAAAGCAGCAGAACCCCTTCGGATAAGCGGCCCGAGGTGGCGGCGATGGTCAGGATGGGACCCAGGGTTGGGCCAATACAGGCGCTCCAGCCAAAGCCAAAGGCCGCACCCAGCGCCACCGGGCCATATTGGGAGGCTCGAGCTAAATCAAAACGAAAATCTCGCATCAGGGCGGGAATTTTCAGGATGCCCAGCATAAAAAGACCAAAAAAGACGATGAGCAGGCCACTGGCGGGAACCAGCCAGAACATCTGTGAACGCAGGGCCGCACCCAAAGTGCTGGCGGCGGCTCCCAGCGCCATAAAAACCAATCCAAACCCGGCCACAAACCCCAGCGCTCGAGCAAAAGGAGCTTTGCCCTGTCCGCCCAACACGCCCAGATAAGAGGGCAAGAGCGGCAACACGCAAGGCGACAGGAAGGAAATCAATCCTGCAAACAAGGCGAGGACCAACGTGGGGGTTTGCACCCCCCTACTTTAGCCCAACACTCGAGAAAAATTTCAGTAAAGATGTCCCCATCGCCGGGTCGTTTTTATCGCCCTCCCAGAAGCGGTTGATACGCCCGTCCTCGAGATAGAGCACCGTGGGATAGCGCCGAATTTTTAGCGCCCTCGAGAACGCGGTAGCCTGTGGACCCCGCCAAACCTCGAGTCCAGGGGGCGCGTATGCCAAAGTTTCTTCGGCATTGACCAGCTCGAGCGGGATTTTTTGAGCTTGCAACACTTTCCAGGTGTTTCCCAGGTCTCCACAGTCATGGCTGTAAAGCACAATCAACGCTCGAGCGGGAACCTCTTTCCAGGGATTTTCAGGCAGTGAATCGCCCAGACGCGGAATGGCCTGAGCACTCGAGAGGAACGCTAAACCCGCAATCAGAACAATTTTTACCCGCTCGAGTTGAACTTTCATAGAACCTCTCTCATAAATCCAAACAAGGTGCCTCTCACCCTCGAGACCAACCCTCGTACCCTCTTATACCAAGTTGCCAACGCTGAATTTCCACCCCGGAAAAAGCACCGGGATGGAAATACAAAACAGCAACCCGGTATTCTAGTTTTCTCGCTCCACTCGGCCTTGAAGAGATGGAACTTCTTCAAGGCAACTTAGTATTAAATCACTGCCTGCTCGTGCCATCAGGCTCAAATTCAGGCAACAGTGTGGGCAGAACCCGACGGATTTTGACGCTCGAGGCCGGAGTGAATTCGTTGGCTAACAAACCCGTCCTCGCATCAATGGCTATCACCACAGTTCCTGATTCTCGAGGATAGTCCTGAACTTCCTGATAGGTGGGCAGGTCGTCAATAGCAGGGGGCAACGGCTTGGCCACATTGTACGAGCGGGTTACAAAGGCCGCACGCACCGGACCTTTGGGCTGAACGTTTACAAAGCGGTAATCCACGCCGTCGGGTGGCTCGAGCCTGAGAGGCGGTTTGCCTCTCAGGTAGCCACTCATCATCTGCCGCCACACTGGAGGTGGATATTCGCCGCTGTAGATATTGCTGGGCATCGCGCCGCCCTGTTGAATCCCCATCCAAACCGCGCCCACCGCTTTGGGAGTCACGCCCATGAACCACAAATCCTTGACCTCGTTGGTGGTTCCGGTTTTGCCCCCCACCTGCCAGCCGGGAATCAGCGCCCGAAAAGACAGTCCACCCTGTTGTTCGCTCAGGTCGTTGACCACACCATACAGATAATCAAAGCCTGCATAAGCCACCTGTGGACTCCAAACCCGTTTGGGGCGCGGCAAGTCACGGTTGTAGTCAAACAGCACCTTACCGCCCACATTTTCTACATAGGTCAGAAAACTTGGACGGTTGTAGAGGCCCCCGTTCACAAAAGGCGCATAAGCAGCAGCCATCTTGAGCGGCGTGGTCTCGAGGGTGCCAATTGCGAGACTGAGGCCCACGTTGTCCAGCACCGGAAGCTCGAGCTGTTTGAGTTTGTCTTGAAAGTTTTTGAGGCCGATGGCCTGGGCCAGTTTGACCGTGGGGATGTTCAAACTCTTGTCGAGAGATTCGCGCAGCGGCATGTTTCGGTACGAGTAAATTTGACCGAAGTTTTGCGGCGTATACCCTTTGGTGGGGCAGCCCGTACATTGAAAGGTGGTGGGCGCGTCGTACTCGGTGTGGTCCGGGGCAAACCCACGCTCGAGGCCGGTGGTGTAGAGCAGGGGTTTGATAGAGCTGCCCACCTGACGCTGACCCTGTGCGGCGTTATTCCACTCTAAGGGGGTTTCGCCGTCGCGCAGTTTTTGACCCACCAGAGCAAGCACCTGACCCGTTTGTGGCTCGAGCAACACGGCGGCCATCGTGGCAGCAGGAACTGGCATCCGGGAATCTCTCGAGGCCGTCTCTATGCTGTCCTGAGCCTGTAAATCCAGGGTGGTGTACACCGTTAGTCCACCCGCACCGTAGACTTGCTCCCGACCAAACTTCTCGAGCAGTTCGCGCTCGACTTGTTGCACAAAAAACGGGGCGCGTTCGGTGGTGACGGCCCGCAGGTTTTTGGCGTTTTTGTCCACTAATTTAGTACTGGTCACATTGCCCTTCGCGTTGTAAGTCACTTGCCAACCGTTGGGTTGTATGCGCTCGAGTTTAGCAGCGCGAGATTCGGCAATCGTGACCCAGCCATCTTCTACCATGCGGTCTATCACGTTGAACATTAAGGGTCGGTAGGCTTTGAAATCAAAGTAACGCCCACTGTTGGGCACCAAAACGGTGAGGTATGCGCTTTCGGCCAGGGTGAGGTCTTTAGGGAGTTTGTTGAAATACGCCTTTGCAGCCCCATAAATACCACGAATCTCGGTTGCGCCCCCATCGCCCCAGTAAATCACGTTCAGGTAGGTTTGTAAAATCTCTTCTTTAGTAAAGCTACGCTCTACCTGAAGCGACAAAATCCACTCCTTAACTTTGCGCTGCACATCACGCACGTCACGGGAAGAGGGGTCATACAAATCGCGCAACAATGTATTGCGGGTAATCTGGTTGGTAAGGGTGCTGCCACCCTCCACCCGCTCTCCAGCAAGGGCTTTGGAGAGGGCGCGGCCCAGTCCAATAGGGTCCACCCCAAAATGCTCAAAAAAGCGGCGGTCCTCACTGGTAACAATGGCAGACACCAGATAAGGGCTGATATCGTCCAGCGTGACCAGGGTACGGTTGACCCGGCCCCCACCGGGCAGTTTAGGGCTGAGGGTGGCAATCAGGGTGCGGTCCCTGGCGTATACTTTAGTGACCGAACCCAGCGTAAGCGTGTCCAGAGCGCGGTAATCAGGAATATCCCGCGCCCAGCGAACGGCGAACACCGCCAGAGCCGAGGCCACCGAGACCAACGCCGCCAGAACAAAAGCAAAGAAAAGCCGCACTAAAACCATATGGGCTTACCATAACCGATAAAGACGAGAAAGAAATGAATTTTGACCCTCGAGCGGTAAGGCAAATTTCAGATTCTTGTTTTTTCTGTCGTCTGTCGTCTGTCTGACTTTAGACTTTAAAACCAGGTTGCAAAGCTTAGCTTGAAGACCCCGCTCGAGCACCCTTTTAAATCCGTACTTTCTTGGCTTCTATAATCTCGCGCACCCGCACCCGCAGGTCTGCCCCACGCATGGGTTTCTGTAAAACCGCATCTGCGCCCGCTTTAAGTGCCCTCGAGCGAGTTTTATCGTCGTCCTCGGCAGTCAGCAGCACCAACGCCACGCCGTCATATTGGGAATCGG
>JACMOA010000090.1 GCA_014378225.1 Deinococcales bacterium
GCGTTTTCGCCGTTAGCCACGATAAAATCAAAACTCGAGCGAATTTTGGGCAACTGAGCGGCCACCACCCGCCGCCCCGGTTTTCCGTATACATCCCCAATAAAGAGCAAGCGAATCATGTTCTTTTATTGTAAGCGTATAAAAGACACTTTCGCTCGAGCGGGGTAGACAGGAACTCAGCGAATCACTCGAGCGGGTTCAATCCCCGCAGCACGCCGCGCCGGAATAAACGAAGCCAATAGCGTCACGGTGAGGCTCAGTGCGTTGACCCACAAGAAATCGAGTGGTTGTATGCGGGTGGGCAATGCGGTAATAAAATAGAGTTCTCCCGGCAGTGGAAAGGGGCGCACGTAAAAATAATAAGACAGCGCCAGACCCAGCAGATTGCCCAGAATCAAACCCCCTATTCCCAAAATCGCACCCTCGAGCACAAAGGTCCCAATGATTCCCGCTCGAGCGGTTCCCATGGCCCGCAAAATGGCAATTTCTTCGGTGCGCTCATACACGCTCAGCAGCAAGACGTTGGCGATACCAAAGGCCGCCACCACCACAATCAAGAACACGATAACCCCAATCACCAGCTTTTGCAGGTTGAGCTGTTGAATGGTGGTCTGGTTGTAATCCTGCCAGGTCGTCGCACCAAACTCGCCTGATGCCGAATAGCGCAGTGCGCTGGCTCTGGCCTTTTCGGGGTCCTGAAGGCGCACCTGATACCCGGTAAATTCCTTTGAACTGACCGTCTGTAGCGTCTCAAGCCGTACGAAACCAAAAGCTCCATCAATCAGCGCGTTTCCGGTGCGAAAGGTTCCCTTGAGTCTCAGCTCGAGCCGCCGCAGTTCGCTGTTGAGCATGATTAAGCGGTCTCCGCGAAACGCGCCGAGGTTATCGGCAATACTCCGTCCCAGCACAATTTCACCGGGCTGGAGGCCCTCGAGCAGTTCTCGCTCTTCCGGGTTGAGGTCCAGCACTTTGGCCGCTTGTGCGGTAATGCCACTGGCACTCACCGCACTGGCTCCGGCGGGTCTTCCCTTTGTTGCAGGACGGGTAATCAGACCCTGGTCACTGAGAATGGGCGACCAAGCTACCACATCCAGGTCACTCGAGAGCAATTTCTCGAGGGCCGGACTGGTTTTGTTTTCGTAAGAGCGCAATAACAGGTGTGGTGTGGCCTTGAGCGTGGTTTGCAGCAGCGCGTAGGTGAAGCCATTGACCAGGGAAAGCGAAGTGGTCAGCACCATCACCCCAATGGCGATGCCCAGCAGGGTCACGCCATTTTGAGTGCGCCGTTTTCTCAGGTGCGCGAAGGCGAGGACGAAAGGCAGGGACCGAAACACCTCCACACCCTACCCGCTCGAGCCAGAAGAGCGCAAACCTCGAGTGATTAAAGATATAGAGACGAGGTGTCACTGAATTCCTACATCCGTTTCTACATCCAATTTTATATCTTTCACTAATCTTTGGCTCGAGGCCATTGCACACATAAAAAGAAAATTTGAATTCGGCTCACTTAGCCAGGTTTCACATTCCGCTCGAGCGAACTTTCAAAACAAGAAAATAGTCTAGAAAAGCAAATTTTTTAAGTGTTCAACAGCTAAGGTTTTTATCTGCCCCTCGAGTAAAAAAACTTTATAAACCCAACGAAGTCCTCCGCTTGTAATGCCTTTCACTAGGGCTATTGACAAGGATGATAGTCTGCCGTACACTCTTTTTGTAACCGATTACAAAAGAATAATTTTCCACGCGTTTTTTTTGGCGCACGTTGCAACCGGTTGCAGGAGCTAGACTTATCTCATGAAGCTAACCATCCAACACATCGCTGCTCGAGCTGGGGTTTCTAAAGGGACCGTCAGCCGGGTTATCAATGCCCGCACCACGGTGGCTGCGTCCACCAGGGTGCGGGTGCTGGCCGTGATGGACGAGCTTGGCTACCGCCCTGACCCCGCTGCAAGGGAGCTTTCGATGAGGACCCAGCACACCCTGGGCCTGAGTCTGGCTCGAGTGGAACGCCGCCTTGCTCCTTATTTTGTACTGTTCCGCCAAGCTCTTTTTCGGGAGCTTCAGGAACTGGGCATTCCAGTGGAGGAATTAGACGAAGATTTGACCGCTTACAAGCGTTTGCCCAGTGCGGTGCTGGTGATGAGCGCAGGAGCAACGGACCCCCGGCTCGAGTTTCTTCTGGCAGAAGGCGTAACCACCGTTCTGATAGGGCATCACGAGAGTTTATCTTGTGTGGCCCCTGCTGACGAAGACGGCGCATATCAAGCCACCCGTCATCTGCTCGAGCTGGGACACCGCCAGATTGCGCTGCTGAGCGGCTCCAAAGCGCTTCAGGGTGTGGTGGACCGCGAACGGGGCTTTGCTCGAGCACTGGGTGAATATGGCCTCGAGCGGGCCGCCCGTTTAGTGGGCAACTTCGAGCTACTGGGCGGCTACCGGGCGGTGCGCCGCGCCTGGGAAGGAGGAACTCGCTTCAGCGCCCTGTTCTGTGAATCCGACGAAATGGCAACTGGGGCGATTGCCGCGCTCGAGGATTCGGGGCTGCGCGTTCCACAGGACGTTTCAGTCGTCGGATTCGATGGAATGCCCGAACTTCCCTACCGCTTGACTACCGTGGCCCAGGACATTCCCGCTATCGCTCGCTGCGCGGTGGAATTGGTGCTTGAAGCCCTGGCAGGTCAGACCGCACGCCGGATTATCAGCCCCGTTTCACTGGTCTTGGGCGACACTTCAGCCGCCCATAATGCCCCCGCTTTAACGGTTTAATGGCCTCTTCTCGAGTTCAGACTCGAGTGTAAATCCGAGGTACGAATTCTCAGTGAAATCTACAGTGAAATTCACAGTGAATTCGTTAAAACAAGATTTTCCACCTCTACCCATCTCTACAGGAGAAAAAAGCATGAAAAAAATTATCC
>JACMOA010000011.1 GCA_014378225.1 Deinococcales bacterium
CGTTGATGTTTTTGGATATGCTCGAGGAAAGGCGGCGTAAGAGCCATGCGCTTGAGTTTAGCCCATTTAGGTCAATGGCAGGGCCAGCGGCAGGGTCACTCGAGCGGTGGTTCCCACCCCCAGCTCACTCTCGAGCGCAATTGAGCCGCCATGCTGTCCCACAATCCACTGGGCGATGCTCAGACCCAGACCGGTTCCGCCAGGGTCGTTTCCCCGCGCTCGAGCCTGGTCTGCGCGGTAAAAACGCTCAAAAACGTGGGGCAAGTCTTTTTCAGAGATGCCCATACCGTTGTCGTGAACTTCGAGCTTCACTCCATCAGAATCCTGTTTCAACTCGAGGCAGATGCGACCTCCTTTGGGTGTGTATTTGAGGGCGTTGTCCAACAAAATCAACACCAACTGTTGCAAGCGTTCGCGGTCTCCCCGCACTCGAGAACTGGGCAAAGGTCCCAGCTCGAGGGTGTGTTCCCGAGCCTTTTCTTGGACTTCAAAAAGGGCGTTTTCCAACATCTGCTCGAAAAAAACTTCTTCCTGTTTAAGTTTATTGCCAGAATCCGCACGGGCCAGTGACAACAAATCCGAAACTAGACGGCCCAGACGTTTAGCCTCGAGTTCGGTTTCGTCCAGCGCCTCGTTGCGGTCCTGGGGGGTCATGCCTGGAAAACGGCGCAGCAGCTCGAGGTTGCCCTGAATAGTGGTCAAGGGCGCACGCAGTTCGTGGCCGGCGTCGGCTACAAAGCGGCGCTGCTGCTCGAGCATTTCCCGCATCAGAGACTCTTGCTCGAGCAGGGCCAATTCAGTTTCTTTGCGTTCGGTGATGTTCATATTGATTCCCACCATCCGCACCGCACGTCCAGATTCATCGCGCTCGAGGGTTCCACGCCCCATTAACCAGCGCACTTCTCCGTGCGGCAACAAAATCCGAAAAACATCCTCGTATTGGAGTTCTTCTTGCAAAGCTTGCAGAACCCGGCTCTGTACGCGCTCGAGGTCTTGGGGATGGATAAGCCGAAGCCAGGCATCTCGAGTACCGGGAAAAGTGTCTGGCTCGAGGTTGTAAAGCCCATACTCTTCGCGGTTCCAAACCACTTCACCACTACTGAGGTTCCATGCCCAGAGTCCTAGCCCTGCAATTTCACCCTGAAACTCCGAACGAAATTCAAAACTCGCTTCACGCGCAAAAGAGATGTGGTCAAAATGCCAAACTTCAGGCTCTGAATTTATATCCATAAGCCTCCAGTGCAACAGTAAATATTGCAAAAAAAAACATCTCGAGCATTAGCCCGAGATGCCCAGGATTTCATAAATTGACGCTGTACCTTTAACGCTGCACTTTCTTAACGCAGGGTGGAACCGTTTTTGGGTCCTGAAGCGTCTCTAGCTGCTTCTCTAGCCTTATCACTCATTTCTCGAGCGGCGTCTTTGGCCTTGTCGCCCACATCTCTGGCGGCGTCTTTAGCCTGACCTGCAACGCTCTGATAAGCGTCTTTGGCTTTGTCGGCGGCACCTTGAGCCGCTTGCCTGGCGTCTTTGGCCATATCTTCCGCTGCGTCTCCTGCGCTGTCCACTGCTTTCTTAGCCTCGGTTCCGGCGTCTTTGGCAGCTTCACTGACTTCTTTGCCCATACCCTGAGCGGCGTCCCGGACCACATCGCCCAGGTTTTCGCCACGTTGTACCCGGTTCACGCCTTCGTTAAAGGTCTGACCGACATGCTCGAGGTGCTCTTTAGCGCTGGGGCTGGCTTTGCCAATCAGCTCGAGGCCCCTGTTGAGCAGGCTGGGATTTTTGTAAAGGTAGTACGCACCTGCGCCTAGCATGACCAAGCCCCAGGGAAATCCACCGCCACTGTGGCGGCTCGAGCGGGCCAGTGAATCTACCCGTGAACCCAACTCTCCGATTGCTTTTTGCTGTCCTTTGAGGGCCATTACCAATTCTTTGACCATTTTTGCTTCCATGAGTTCTACCGCCTTTTGCCTTTTAGATTCAAACTTGTGAGATTCAAACTTACCTAATTCTGCCTTACCCAGTGCTTTCCCGCCCTCGAGCAGTCCTGTTGCAACCTCCGCGCCCACTTTGAGGGCTGCTTTACCCTGCTTAACCGCTTTTACCGCGAACTTACCGCCCTTCCGAGCAGCCTCGCCTTCCCAAAGGGCCGCGTCACGCACTAAATCGTGGCCCTTTGCTTGTGCAAGGTGCGCGGCCTGCTGGGCAGTTTGGGCTGCTGCTTTAGCCGCGTCCTCGCGCCACTCGCCAAAATCCTCGAGGGCGTGACTTCCCCACTCGAGAGCGTCTTCAGCAAAGTTTCCGGCTTTTTTAGCCAGCGGCGTAACCACATCATGCACACTATCGCTCACAGCAGAAAAAGCGTGACGGGCAGCAGGCAAAGCGGCTTTCTGAACTGTTCCTACAGTTTTTCCCGCACTCTCGAGCCAAGGGTCTACGCTTTCGGACACACTCTCGAGCGTATCACCCAGCAAGTCAGCAGCTTGGTGTAATCCACGGCGGGTTTCGTCCCGTCGGGTGTAAAGCAGGGTCAAGGTAGCTACAGTTAGCGCCCAGGGCCAGAGATTTTTAAAAGTATTCATGCGTGCTCCTTTGCTCAAGTGAGTCGAGTTTGACAGCGTAGGCTGAACGTCACTTGAATTGTTGCTGATGACAGCGTCAAATCCTGCATTCACAAGAGTTTCTAAAGGAATGTAAGCTTTGCTTGCTCAGTGTTCAACCCGCTCGAGCAGAAACGGATTAAAGCCGTACATCAAATACATCACGAGTTAATTGGACAAACTGAGTTTTGGGGGTTTATCTCATGCGAGGTTTTACGGCCTCGAGTGTGGAGAGCATCTCAGAAAATAGGGCTTTGCTGACCCCAGTGGCGCGATGAAAGTGCTCGGGGCTGTGGTCCTCAATATCTTCATAAAACATGCCCCATTCTACCCCC
>JACMOA010000091.1 GCA_014378225.1 Deinococcales bacterium
AAGCCGGACGTGGAGCGACCGGAAACGGAACGAACGCGGGAACCGGAACTGGCTCGAGTGCAGGAAACGGAACCGCTGAAGCCGGACGTGGAGCGACCGGAAACGGAACGAACGCGGGAACCGGAACTGGCTCGAGCGTAGAAGACGGCACCGCCGAGGCAGGGCGTGGAGCCGGGGACACGGGCGCGGGGTCTGGTGCAGGCGAAGAAAGGCGCGGCACAGGTGCGGGAACTTCGAGTGCGGGAACTGGAGAAGCCGCTCGAGGGGCGGGAACTGAGGGCGCAGGTGGAACTGTAACGGGCGGCACTGGAACAGGCAGCACAGCCGAGGCCGGACGCGGCGCGGGTTCGGGGGCCGGAACTGGAACCGAAGAAGGGGGCGGCTCGAGGGGAACGGGAACTGCTCCCGCAGGCGGCTCGAGCGAGGCGGGAACCGGAACCGAGGCCGGACGTGCAGGCGGCGGGGTTACTCCAGCCACCGGAGAGGCGGGACGGGCCACAGGACTGGGCAGCGACGCAGGCAGCTCGAGAGAATGTCTGGTCATCATCAACGCTCAGGGCCTGGGGAATAGGCTGTCTGCAAGCATGTCCCCTGCCATTTTCAACGAAAGTGGTGTGCAAATCTGGCCGGACCGCTCGGCAGTGCAGGGGGTGGCCTCGAGCCTGGTCAACGACGCTGGAATTGCCAGCTTCTACTCGAGCCGAGGTCAGATTCAGTACAACGCACAAGCCAAAGTGTCGGAGTTCAACGCTTCTGGCCTCTCAAAAGCCAGTGCTAAAGCCTTTGTATACGAGTATGTCAAGGTTCCAGACGCGATGGGCAGGCAGATTATAGCCGCCGCTCGAGGATGCCGAATGAATTTTATTCGGTGAGGTGTGGGCCTGGGCTTTGAATCCGTCCCTTCAGGAACGCTTCGCTGTCTTGCCCAAGACAGGACGGATTTGGTCCGTTTACACTCGAGCAAAAACTCACCCCTCAAACCACCCCAAACTCGAGCAGATTATCTCGCACCCTCATGCTCACTTCCTCCCGCTCGAGCAGTTCCACCAGATGGGCGCTAACCACGCTGCGGTTGAGCAACACACTTCCAGCATTTTTCAGCTCGAGCTGGAACGAATCGCACACCCGTTTCAAAATCAGGTCCACTGAAGCACTTTCCTGACAGGCCGCTTTCACCGCTCGAGTGGTGTGTTCAAAGCTCTCGAGGTTTTGTGCCACCAGGGTTTGCAAATCGCTCGAGGGTTCGCCGTGACCACATAGCACGGTGTTTATACCCTCGAGTTCTAGTAGACCTGCCGCACTTTCCTTTTGCAAGCGGCTATCCATACAGAAACTCAGCGGGTGCCTCTTCAGGGTTTCCGGTCCAAAAAGTGCGTCTGCCGCGTAAAGAAACCCTCCTACCCGCACGGCGTACATCAGCGAGGCATGACCCGCCACCTCGAGCAGTTCCATCGTCACGCCACCTAGTTTGCACAGTCCAGGTTCTGGCGCTATGCGGGCGTTGCTGGCGCGGCCCATCAAAAATTTGTTTTGAAGTTCCTGCGGCGGACGCGCTCCGTACAGGTACATCGGCTCGAGGATGGGATAGCGCAAAACCGCTTCCTCGAGTGGCGGTGCAAAGACCTTGATTTCAGGGTATTTGGCCTCTATAACCGCGTTGCCGCCGTAGTGGTCAGCGTGGCTGTGGGTGTTCAGAATAGCTCTGGGGGTCAGCCCCTTCTTCTCGAGCGCCTTCAGTAACTTTTTACCGTGGTCGCTGTCCAAACCCGTGTCCACTAGCACTGCGCCACCGTTGCCATCCTCGAGCGCCAGACAATTGACTCCACCGGGAAGGTAGTGAATGCCACTCTCGAGGGCGATGAATTCGTTTGCCATGATTTTGAGTTTAGCCCAGACTTCCTCTTGAAAGGGGGTGGATAAAGTACGCCCGTACTTGGTTCAGGCTCGAGCGGAGGATTAAGCTGTGGTCAGCTCGAGAGATTCCCATCTTTTCTTCAAACTAACTTTCAATCTCAACTCGAGGACTTTATGCCACTTTTTAAAAAACTGATTCTTACTTTTGTGATGCTCGGCTCGAGTGCATTTTCTAGCATCTTCGCGCAAGGTGCTTATCTTCCACAGGTGGCGCTGGTGCTGGGTGGAGGCGGTGCAAAGGGCGCTGCTTATGTGGGGGTGCTGCGCTCGCTCGAGGAAGCAGGTGTTCCCATTGACCTGATTGCCGGAAACTCGGCGGGGTCCATTGCAGGCGGCTTTTACGCGGCGGGCCTCACCCCAGACAGCATTGAAGAAATTTATAAAAATATCCAACCCACAGAGAGTGGAAGGCTGGTATTTCCGCTGCGCGGCGGTCTGCTCGAGGTGGATGGATTCGAGGCCCTGCTCGAGGGGATTCTCGAGGGCCGCAAAGTAACCGACACCGACCTGCCTTTTTTCCCGGCGGCTGCCGAACTGGACTCCAACACCTTTACTACCCTGCGCGACGCTCCTCTGTCCAGAGCTATTCGCGCTTCCATGTCTGTTCCCGGCCTGTTCAATCCAGTCAAGATTGGCAAGGAGTTTTATTTTGACGCGGGCATTGTGGGCAACGTTCCGGCAGGGCTGGCCCGTGACGAGGGCGCAGACTATATTCTGGCTTTTTGCCTTTCTGAAGACCCGCTGAGCAGCAACACCACCAATCCTCTACTCAACGTGCTGGGCATTTATTACAACGTGCAGAAAACCCTGAACGCCATCCAACGGCGGGCCGCCAACCGCCTCGAGTGCATCCAGCTTCCTCCTGGCGGCTTTCTCAACTTCAGCAGCGTCGAGGAATTTGCTCAGATTGGCTACCAAGCCACCCAAAAAGCGCTGCCCAGAATCCTGGCCGACCTCGAGAAAAAGGGAATTCCCCTGCTCAAAAACGCCCGTTACAATGTGGGCAAACCCATCAACGTCGGTTGGAAAAAGCGGCTCGAGGCGGCAAGGCTCAAAATGCTCATCGAGCCGCAACCGCTGAGTTTTGGGGTGCGCTTCTCGCTCGAGCCACAGGGGTATTTCTCTCATTACACTGCGGGTGGGTACAAATCTCAGAGCCTGGTCAGGGCCGCCATCAGTGTCTCAGACGGCTTTTTAGGACAGGCCCGAGCAGAACTGGGCTACGCCACAGATTTCTACACCAATTCCCAGATTGACGCAGCCCTCGAGTACCGCCCAGACTTGAAAACTACCTTTGCCGCTCGAGGGATTTGGGGCGGTACTCTCAAGGGTGAACTCGAGGCGAATACTCAATGGGGAAATGTGGATTTCCT
>JACMOA010000092.1 GCA_014378225.1 Deinococcales bacterium
GGGGGAAGGTGGCGTAACGCTCGAGGTCTGTGTCGGATAAGAAAAGCAGGGGCACACGGGAGTGTACTCGAGTGGGTGCGAGAAACATGCGGCACAGCGCACTCGAGGCTCTCTCGATAGCTTCTTAACGCTGGAAATTACACCGACCCGAGTCGGACCCCTAAAGCACGAGGTGGAAGGGTTTAACTCCCGTGAGCAAGCCCAGCAAACCCTGGGCTTGCTCACGGAAGCAGATTTGAGCACGCTCGAGCAAACGGGAAAAGCCACATCTGGCCTGCGTGAGTTCAAACAATTTGTGGAAGTGGAGCGTGCGCTCGAGGTGGCCCTACAAGCCTTTGAGGACGGACTTTACTTTGTGTTTGTAGACGACGCACAGATTGAAAAGCTCGAGCAAACCCTCGAGTTGAGAGAGGATAGTCAGATTTTGTTTTTGCGGCTGACTGCGCTGGTAGGCGGTTAAGATTTTCGCTACAGGTTGCCAGAATTACGCCTCCAGCTGTCTTGAGCAGAACGGCACTGTCTTGGACAGAACGGCACCTACCGGGCCTGTCCGCCTATCGGGCCTGCTCGTGGGTTGTTGGTTCTTGGTATTTGGATGGTCTGTTCTCGAAGTTCCACAAGCCATCCAAGAACTAATTACTAAAAACCCGCCAGAGGCGCTCTTTTCTTACTGACTTACCCTCGAGCCGTACCCTGGAGCTATCCCATGCTGAACTACGAACAAAGCAGCGCTGAACTTAAAAAAGCCTTGGTTCCCTGGAAGCCCACTTTTACCGCTCGAGTATCTAATACTTCGCCAGAAGTGTCCGCGCAAATCCAGCAGCTCGAGCTTTACGCCACCAAACACTTTGATTGGCGCAGTCCCAAATTACCGCAAGATTTTCCTACCCCGCTCGAGCTGTTCGGTCAACTGGACGGGCTTTCTCTCGAGTCCCGGCTCGAGCTGTTTGCGGTGTTCTTTCCCAAATTTCCGGGTGAGGTGGAAGCCACCTGGCAGATGTTTAAAACCCTGCCGTACCAGAGCGGCTATTCGCGCAGGTCTTTCCGGGCACTGAATCATCCCCAAACCCTCGAGCAGGCGGGAAATTGGTTGCTGAACATGTGGTATCACACTCGAGAGAATCCCGAAGACCTCGAAAGGTTTGCGGTCTGGAACGCTTATCTGCACAACGAAAACCTGGGCTATCTGTTGGCTGCCACCGTCAGCGCTGGAAATACTCGAATGCTCGAGCTGCTTAAAGAAATTGCGAGTGGAGACCACTCGATTGGTGCGGTGGGACGCTATATTACCCGTGCGCTGTTGACCTGCTCTAACCCCGATGCCTGGGACTTTAGCGAAAAATTCTTGTTGGCCGCGCAGCGTCAGGAGGGTTTGCGCCAAACTATTCTCGAGGCGGTGGACGAGGCCCATCCCGAAGCGTTCCGGCGTATGCTTCGCCTGATTAAAAGTGAAAATCTGTACCGATTTTCGGCGGTCACAAGGGCAGCGGCGGTATGGCTGGGCCTGAACGTGGACGTGACCGACCTGAAGATGATTGGGCGCTATCTAAGTCAGTTGCTCGAGTTCCTGGACGCACCTGAAACGAGGGCTGCGGCGCTCGAGGGTGCGAATGCCGAAGACGTTTACCTGGCACTGTGGGCATCTGCGTTCAGAAATGCGCTCGAGACGATTCCGCTGGCGGCCAAACTGCTCGAGCACTCGAGTGAGCAGCACCGTTATGTTGCCGCCACCCTGTTGCTCGCGCTGCAACTCCCCGAGGCTGACGCGCACAAAGCCCAGATTCTCCGGGACCCAGATTTGCGTATAGCGGCGCTGGCGATAGGACACGGGTTTCAGGGCCTTTCCACGCTCGAGAATGCTTTTGAATTGCTCGAGGAGCTGGCCGAACGTTCTCCCAAAGAGTCCGTCAAAAAGCCCATCGTGTGGGACTGGACTGGAAACATTGAAACTAAACAGAATATTGTGAACCTGCTGCCCTATCAACTGCTCGAGCGACCCCTCGAGAGATTGCTGCCGTACTTGCCCACCATGACCACCTACGCCCGTGAACACAGCGTGGGCTTGATGGCGGAACGGGCCAAAACGCAGCCCTTGAACACGAGTTTGCGTGAGTGTGTACTGACACTGGTGGGTGACATCGGCGCTGGGGTGCGCCAGAAAGCCATCGAAGTGTGCAAAACCTTTACCCTCGAGCCGTCTGAAATTCAGGAACTCGAGGGATTCCTGGTTCGCAAGGCAGGCGATTTACGCCGCGCCATTCTGACCCTGCTCAGTCACCAGGACGGACCCCAAGCGCTCGAGAGTGCGGTTCGTTTGACCGCAAGCCGCAAAACTGAGCTGCGGCAGGCAGGGCTGGAAGTGCTGCTCGAGCTGAAAAAACGAAGGCTTTTGCCGCCGGAGGGTCGGGAGCTGGCCCGGTCTTTGACCCTCTCGAGCGCGGGCGAACTTTTATTGCAAGAGCAGGTGCTCAGCGAGGCCGAGGAAGCCACACTCGAGGATGGGTTGGGGTTGTTTGACCCGGCAAAACTCGCAAAGCTGCCAGAACTTCAGGCTCGAGCACTTGCGGCGGGAAATATCAGTGTGAAGTTACTGACCGCACTGGACGAATTGATTCATCAACACCGTGAAACGCCCATACCAGTTAA
>JACMOA010000093.1 GCA_014378225.1 Deinococcales bacterium
AATCCGCCTGGTGACCTCGAGCATCTGCTCCAAGCTGGGACTCTGAAACACGTCTCCAATAGCGCAGCCATCCAGCATTCCCTGTCCCACGTAGCCCAGAAACACCGGAAGATGACCGGAACCGCCTCCGCTGGCCAGCGCTACTTTACCTGTAATGGGGGCCTGGGTTCGTACCAAACAAAAAGGGTCTCCGGTGTGCGTAACCAGGGTGGGATGGGCCATGTACAGGCCCTCAAGCATCTCGAGCGCAAAACGGTTGGGGTCGTTCAAAATCTTTTTCATCGATTCCTCCTTACAAATACACCCTGACAGATACACCCTGACAAATACAGATTTTTTAAAGATGCACTCATTATGAAAGGCGCTCGAGCAGTAGAAAAGCAATTCAGCTTACAACTCGAGCCGACTCAGCTCCAAAACGTTGACTCTCCACACTTTGTAGCACCTGGTAGCACTTTTTAGCAAAAACACTTGACGGCAGCCCTCGAGCGAGTCATAATTCAAAAAACCACACAAATTCTCACCGCCGTGCCCAAGATTTTCAGGTGCTCGAGCGGACTATTCGAGGTTCTACTTGCGTCGCCTCTTTTCAGACCACCACATCGTGTTTCTGCTGACTGCAAACGTTCTCATTGTGTTGATAACGTCCCTGCTGAGCGGCGGTGCATTCTTGTCGGGAGACAACCTCGCCTCCATGGCGACCCAGCTTCCCGAGGTGGGCCTGCTGGCGCTGTGCATCCTGCTGACCATGGTTTCAGGCGGCGGTGGCATCGACCTTTCGGTGGTGGCAACTGCAAACCTTTCTGCGGTGACAGCGGGATTGGTCTCGAGGAGGCTGTTCGCTGACCCAGAAGCGGCCAACTTGCCTTTTACCCTGACTTTTTTGCTGGTTGCGCTGGGCGTGGGTCTGGCCTGCGGCCTGCTCAACGGCCTACTGGTCTCGAGGTTCAACTTTGCACCCATATTGGCCACGCTGGGAACCTCACTGGCTTTTCAGGGCGTGGGTTACGTGCTCACCGAGGGCACGGCGGTGATTGGCTTCTCGAGCGGAATTCAAAACCTGGGTTCGGGTTCAGTCGGGTTTGTTCCGGTTCCACTGATTCTCTTTCTGGCCGCCGCCCTGGTCCTGGCTTGGGTTCTTTCCTCGAGCCGCTACGGACTGCGGCTGTACCTGATGGGAACCAACAGCAAGGCCGCTCATTTTGCCGGCATTGATAACCGCACCATCTTGCTGACCACCTACGCGCTGGCAGGTGTGCTGGCGGCACTTTCTGGCATCATCTTCGGCGCTAGAGCCAACTCGGTCAAGGTGGATTACGGCAGCTCTTACTTACTGATCGCCATTTTGATTGCGGTGATGGGTGGGGTCAACCCTTCGGGCGGCCACGGCAAGGTGCTGGGTTTAGTGCTGGCGGCTGTGGCGCTGCAATTTCTCTCGAGCGCCCTGAACCTGCTGGGCCTGTCCAACTTTCTCAAAGACTTCACCTGGGGCGCACTCTTGCTGCTCTCTATCGCGCTCACCTCGAGCAAACTTTCGTTCTTTTCACGCCCGCTGCCCCCTCGAGCGGTGGGGTGATTCGTGTTCGGTTGATAGACACTTGGCAATGAGCAATGAGCACAAAGACGGGGGTTCGTTCAAATCCCGCTTCTCCCGCTTCTCGAGGGTCCGTTGGAAAGACCTACGTCCGTTACTGAAAACTGATGAGCGAGAACTGATAATCCAGACCCACACTCGAGCGAAGCTCACCCACTCCCCGGAGGAAAACATTATGAAAAAAGCCTGGATTTACGGAGCAATTGGCGTTCTAGCGGTCAGCGCAGCTGGCTATGGTGCTTACGCACAGAGCAAGAAGTACACCATCGTCACGGTGGTCAAGATTACCGGCATCAACTGGTTCAACCGCATGGAAACCGGGGTCAAGAAGTTTGCCACCGACACGGGCCACCTGGCGACTCAGACGGGTCCCAGCACTGCGGACGCCGCGCAGCAGGTGGCGGTGATTGAAGATTTGATTGCCAAGAAGCCGGACGCCATTGCAGTGGTGCCCTTTTCGCCTGAAACCCTCGAGCCAGTGCTGAAAAAAGCGATGGCGCGGGGCATCAAGGTCATCACCCACGAAGCCGACAACCAGACCAACACCCTATATGACATTGAGGCGTTTGATAACGTGGCCTTTGGTGGCAACCTGAACGCCCGTCTGGTCAAGTGCATGGGTGGAACCGGAAAGTGGGCCGTATTTGTGGGCAGTTTGACCAGCAAAACCCACAACCAGTGGGCCGATGGCGGCATTGCCAACGCCAAAAAGTCCAAGGGATTGAATCTGGTGGAAAGCAAACAGGAAACCTACGACGATGCGGACAAAGCATACGCTCGGGCCAAGGAGATTATCCGTAAGCACCCGGACATCAAAGGCTTTCAGGGCAGCGCCAGCACCGATGTGGCCGGAATTGGGCGTGCGGTGGAGGAAGCGGGACTCGAAGGTAAAACCTGCGTCTTTGGCACCAGCTTACCCAGCATTGCAGGCAAGTATCTGGACAGTGGCGCGGTGGACGGCATCGGCTTCTGGGACCCAGCAGACGCGGGTTACGTGATGAACAAAGTGGCCCAGATGGTTCTCGAGGGCAAAAAAATCACCAACGGCATGAACCTGGGCGTCAAGGGGTATGAAAAAGTGACGGTGACCAAAGGAAAGGGCAGCGCTCAGATTATTAAAGGTAAAGCCTTTGTAGACGTGGACAAGGCAAATTACAAAAATTTCCCGTTCTGAGCACAGCAATGAGCAATGAGCCGGACGGGTAGGGGCGCAGAGCGTTGCGCCCCTACTCCCTATCTCCCCCGCCCCCTAATCGCCTAACACACTCTCGAGGACGGTCCCATGACCTTTGCACATCCCCAACCTACCCTCAAGCCAGCAGGCCAAATTCTACTCAGGCTCGAGAACATCGTCAAAACCTTTGGCGGCGTTCGCGCTCTGCGCGGGGTTTCGCTCGAGATTGTGGCGGGGCAAACCTACCATTTGTTGGGTGAAAACGGCTCTGGAAAGAGTACGCTGATTAAAATTGTGTCTGGGGCGCAACCCCCAGATTCTGGCTGGCTCGAGGTGCGGGGCAAAAAGTACAGCCAACTGGACGCTTTGGCCGCGCTCGAGGCGGGAATCGAAACGGTGTATCAGGACCTCTCGCTGTTTCCCAACCTCAGTGTGGCCGAAAATGTGGCCCTCAGCGCCCAGTTGGTGGCCCGTAAAGGTCGGCTGGCCCGTCCGTTGTCCTGGTCCGAGCTGAACCGGGTAGCGGCAGCGGCGCACGAGCGGGTGGGTTTGCCGTCGAGCGCCGATTTCCTGAACACCCCGGTTGAGGCGCTGCCCATTGCGGTGCGCCAATTGGTTGCCATCGCACGCGGCATTGCGGGACGGGCCAGTTTGGTAATTCTGGACGAACCCACGGCGGCG
>JACMOA010000094.1 GCA_014378225.1 Deinococcales bacterium
GAAGCATGACCAACCCCATCCTGCTCGAGATTCCCGAAGAACTCCTCTCACAGCGCCTCGCCTTACGGATGCCCCGCCCAGGCCAGGGACGCGCAATTGCGGAAGCAATTAATGCTTCACTGGGTGAACTGCGCCCCTTTATGAGCTTCGCCCAGTCCGAGACGACGCCCGAGGCGTGTGAACTCGAACTGCGGCGGGACCACGCCGCCTTCATCCTGCGGGAGCGCCTGATGTTTCAAGTCTTTCTGCGCTCGAGCGACGTTTTTCTGGGTGAGATTGGGTTTCGACGTCTAAACTGGGATGTGCCCAAATTTGAAATCAGCTACTGGCTGGACTCGAGGCACGCACGCCAGGGTTTTATGACTGAGGCCGCCCACACACTGATTCAGTGCGCTTTTGAAACCTTGGGGGCCGCACGGGTGGACATCCGCTGCGCCTCGAGCAACGCGGCAAGCCGCAGGGTAGCGGAGAAGCTGAGGTTCACGCTCGAGGCAACCCTGCGAAATAGTATGGTGTACGGCGACGGTTCGCCCGCCGACGAGTGCGTGTACGCTCGGGTAACCGCGTGAAAAATCCGCTGCTGCTCGAGCTACCCGATGAACTGGACACCCCAAATCTGACTCTCAAACTTCCTCGAGCGGGATTCGGGGCAGTCATGTTCGAGGCCATTCGAGCATCAGCAAACGAACTCGAGCGCTGGCAGGCGTGGGCGCAAAGTCCACCCACGCTGGAAGAGTGTGAACTCGAGTGCCGCACCGAAATCGCCCGAATTGCGGCGAGAACAGCGGTGATTTACCATCTGTTTACGCTCGAGGACGCTATTTTTGTAGGCGAAATTGGGTTTAGCGTCATGGACTGGAGCGTGCGAAAATTCGAGTTGCGCTTCTGGCTGGACTCGAGGTTTACGGGGCGTGGCCTGATGACCGAGGCGGCTCAGGCCCTGACGGATTTTGCCTTCAAGTCGCTCGAGGCTAGACGGATTTTTATGCTGTGCGACACTAGGAATAAGGCGGCGCGTCGGGTAGCAGAGAAGTGTGGGTTTGCGCTCGAGGGAATTCTCAAAAACAGCGCTCTGGACGTGCAGGACTCGAGCCTGTGGGTGGATGGATGTGTGTTCGCTCGAGTCCGCTGACATGTCGCTCGAGGTGAGTAATCACTGATGCCCGAAAATACGGAATCCGTGATATGGAGAACTATTGGGTGCTGTTCCCAATCGTTCGTAATTAAACGGATTCCGTATAACTGATAATCAAACCCCTAACTCCTAAAAATCACCGACTCGCGCTTGAAAGAGTTCAAAGCCCAGGCCAGAAACACAAACGAAGCCAAAATATTGCTCACCACGCTAATAGCAATGTTTCCCAGCTCGAGCCTGCCTTTGACTACATCCAAAATCGCCAGCTCCGCGCCCAGAATGGGAATAGCGTAAAAAGCTGCGCCTGCATTGAGGAAATCCGAAAACTGAAGCAGCACCGCCGTGAGCGAAACCACGATGAGCAGCGGCGTGAGGTAGCCCTGCGCCTCCTTGAACGAGCGAGCGTACACGCAGATGGCCACCATCAACACGCTGACCACCAGGGCCACACTCAGCGCCACTGCCAGCAGGGTAAAAAACGTGGGGACGTCCAGGGTCAGGTTGCCCCCAAACGCCTGGGCCAATGCAGAACTTCCTTCGCGGCCACTGCCCAGCACCGCAGGCAGAATCACTCCGGCCAACATGCTCGAGAGCAGTAATCCCACCATGCTCGCCAGCGCGGTCAGCAGCGCGAAAATCGTGACTGCCATAAACTTGCCCAGCACCACCTCGAGCCGACCCACCGGAGAAACGAGTAACACCTCGAGCGTGCCGCGCTCTTTTTCGCCTGCGGTGCTATCAATGGCGGTGGGCATTCCACCCGCCAGAATAAACTGCATGATGAACAGCGGAATGATGAAGGCAAGCTGTCCACTGCGGCGCTCTTCAGTGGTGGAGGCGTCTACCGACTGGGCCACAATGGGCGTGAGCGTCTGGGAAGGCAAACCCGAGCGCTCGAGCCGCGCCTTCACCAGCGTGTCCGAATAGGCTCGAATCGCTTCCTGAACTTTACTGGTGGCTCCAGTTTGTCCGCGCAAGCTCGAGAGTTTGGCGTACACCTTGATGGACACGGGCGCTCCACCTGCGGTACTGGGCAGCACGGCGGGCAACTCGAGCACCGCTTCTAATGTGCCGTCTTGCACTGCTTTTTGAGGGTCTCCACTGTATTTCTCGAGCGTCACTCCGCGTGAAATGACCGTACCATTCTGCTTTTTATCACCCTCGAGCGCCGCTTTCAAACCCGCTGGAATCCGCTCGAGTCCAATAACCCCGACCTTTTGCTTCTCGAGCTGCTGCCCTCCAATTAAGCTGCCCAGCAGCAGCGGCAATCCGATGATGAAAAACGGAATCATAATCATGGGCGTGAGAATGGTGCTTTGTAGGGTTCGTTTGTCGCGCCAGGTGGAAATCAGTTCTTTCCAGGCCACCAGCCAGATGAAGTGTGTTCGCATATTGGGTTCCACCTTTTGGAATAGTCTTCTTTCGGAAGGAGTGATGAGCAATGAGTAATGATGCTCGAGCAAGAAGTCTGGTAACTGACAACTGATAACCCAATCCCCAGCACCAATTTACCGACTTACCCTCTGCCTCAACTCGCCACCAAGCGCCCTTCCTCTGCCTTGACCAGTTCAAAAAACGCATTCTCGAGCCGCTTCTCCCCTGCCCGCGCCCGGATGTCCTCGAGTGTTCCCTCCTCGAGCAGACGGCCTTTGTAAAGAATGGCGGCCCGCTCACTCACCTCCTCAATTTCGTCCATAACGTGCGTGGAATATAGCACCAGACGGTCTTGAGCCTTGTAGCTCTTCACAAAATCCAGCAGCGCCCGCCGCGCCAGGATGTCCAGACCGCTGGCAGCTTCGTCCAGAATCAGCACTCGAGGGTCGTGAATCACCGCCCGAGCAATGACAATTTTTTGCTTCATTCCAGTGGAGTGGTCCATCGTGCGCTTGACTAGAGCGTCGCCCAACTCGAGCAGACTGTCCAGCTCGAGGATTCTGCTCTGCACCTTAGAGCGCTCCATGCCGTAAAACCCGGCAAAATACTCGAGGATTTCCCGTCCGGTCAGCCTGTCGTAAAGGCCCATTCCGCCGTTGACCACGCCCAGAATCTGGCGTACCTTCTCGGGTTCCTGCCCTATGTCAAATCCTCCTACACGGGCGGTTCCGCTCGAGGGCGTCAGTAACGTAGATAGGCAGCGCAGCAGCGTGGTCTTCCCTGCCCCGTTGGGACCCAGTAACCCGTATACCTGTCCTCCAGTCACGTTTAAAGTCAGCGGCTCGAGCGCTTTATGGGTGGGTTCAGACTTCCCTCGAGCGGCACCTTTTGCAGATTTGGGGGTGTTATAAACTTTACTGAGTTCTGAAATCTGGAGCATTGTTTCTCCTTTGTAAAATCGTATTTTCCAGAACCACTTTTCCACAGTGGTTTCAAAGTTCTAAACGAGTTGAATGAAGGCTAAGTTGCGCTCGACCCAAAACGGATAACCCGCTAACCACTCACCAACTCGAGTTCCGGGTCAAAAATCCCCTCCAGCGGCGTGTTAAAAAGCTGAGCAAGCTTGAAGGCCAGCGGCAAACTGGGGTCGTACTTTCCGGTCTCGAGCGCGTTCACGGTCTGACGGGACACCTCGAGCTTGTCCGCCAGGTCCGCCTGGGTCCAATTGCGTTCTGCACGCAGCACTTTGATGCGGTTTTTCATAAGCTGCATATCCCGACCTCGAGCGACAGGGTGTTGAATTGGGTCGTGTTGAGAGTGGATGTGTTCACCTCGAGCGCCACCAAAGCACAATGTAAGACAGCAGGTAAATGGTCATGGCGTAAAATAACAAAAAGTAGACCGTGGGCTGTGGCAAATTCAGCCCCATAAAGTCGCACACCATAAATACCAGCCCGGAGAATACCAGCAGCACCATCCCTAAGGCAGCGGCCTCGAGATTGCGCTGACGCAACTGTTCGTCTGAAACACGTTGGTAGCGCACGATGTAAACCAGAAATCCCACGGCGTAGCCACTGACCAGCACAGCTCCCAATGCTTGAATCCAAAGCTGCTGGGTGGATTGCCCTATCTCAACTAAGATTGCTCCCACCATGAAAAGGAGAAGTAGAAAAGCACCCCAGCGAATAGAAAGTTGAGTTACGCGCTGCTCTCGAGAGGGTTTTTTAGCCATCATCTCATTCTCCCCTCGAGCGGCTAACAACTCCCAGGGTCACGCCCCACGCGGCCCAGCCCACTACCCACAGAATCCACAGCGGCATAGGGGGAAGTTTGAGCGCCTGCTCGAGCGGGAAATAGGTCATAGCCAGCAGCATGAGCGCCGCAAAACTCACGCTTGCGGCTCGCAACATGTTCAGTTTTGCGTACTCGTCCATCTGGCGATAGCCGCCCCAGACCATCGCCAAAACGACCCACGGCAAACCTGCCATCATCCCAGACTGCATTCCACTCAAAAAACTATTTCCACTCGAGCGGGCTAGTACCCCCACCACTACCCCGACTACTGCCACCGTCATAACAGCGGCCAATCCTCTAAACATCGCTCGAGAGACCTTCTGTTCTCGCTTATTGGGTTTAGCCATCATGTCAAGCCTCCTTGACATCAAGAGTAAGGGAAACCTGACTTTTTGTCAAGCTTACTTTACATCAGAAAGGGTCATTGCCATTCATTAAACTCAAGCGCTGTCCAAACCTCTGCTCAAAGTGTTGCTGTCTGGCTTGATTCTCTCGAGCGCTCAGGCGGCCACCCTACGCCTGTACCCCAACTTTGCCGAAGTGCGCCGTACTGTGGAAGTCAAAACCCGGGCGCTCGAGCTAGATTTTTCGCAGTCACAGATGAATGGGCTGGTAGGAGGCTCCCTATACCTGAGCAGTCCCAAAGTACTCTCGAGGTTACAAACAGTGAAATCTGGCACGGGGTCGCTCGAGCGCTTCGAGGGGAAAACGGTTTACCTGCGCGAAGACGGTAAGGTGCGCCCGGTCAAGCTGATTCGGGCCTCGAGCGGGTTAGTGCAGGACCTTCAAACCGGGCGTTTTCGCAGCGGTATTTCAGTGGGTCAACTCGAGTTTTCACAGCCGCTCGAGCCTAGTGGAGCCAACTCGGTGCGTTACCGCTATACCCTGCCGCAAAACTCGGTGTACAGCCTGCCCTTTCTCAGTCCAAAGGTAACGGTGAAGCGCGTGGCACGGCTCGAGACCAATTTTTACAGCAGTTTTATAAAAGGTAAGTTTCAGCGGCTGTACCGTCTGACCAGCAATGTGCTGCTTCCCGCCAGAACCGTGACCGTGCGAGATGTTGACCGCGTGGTGGGCAGCCAGTCGCTCCCCGACCTTACAGCGAACGAGGAGCACAACTTGCGGTTAGGTCAGGACCCGGACCTCAACTTCACCCGTTACGTCAAAGTTTCCAGCTCGAGCCGCGTTAAAGTGTTTGGCACGGTGCAGCGCAGATACACCTACAACATTTACAGCGTGACCTTGCAGAGGAGGGAGAGGCCCAGGGCCTCCGAAAGAACAGAAGCTGCACAAAGTAAGATAGGGGATGAGTGAACCTTTACCTCC
>JACMOA010000095.1 GCA_014378225.1 Deinococcales bacterium
CCCATCTGCTCGAGGGCGACCTGGGCCGCTCTTACAAGCAGTCCTCGAGCGTAACCGAACTGATTCTCTCTAGGCTTCCAGCCACCTTACTGCTGATGCTGGGCGGCATCTTCTTCGAGCTTTTGTTGGGACTCTCGAGCGGAATTCTAGCCGCGCTGCGCCCCGGCGGCCTGCTGGATAGAACTTTGATGGGTCTGTCTTACGTGGGGGTCAGTGCGCCGCAGTTTGTGCTGGGACTGTCCTTGCTTTACCTGCTGGCCTACCAGTTTCCCCTCTTTCCGCTGGGCGGTTACGGGGGCCTGGAGCATCTGGTGTTACCCGCCCTGACCTTGGGCATAGGCGGAGCAAGTTGGTACGCCCGTGTGGTGCGGAGCAATCTGCTCGAGGTATTAGGTCAGGATTACGTCCGAACTGCGCTGGCTAAAGGCGTCTCCAGACCGCATATTCTGAGCAGGCACGCGCTAAAAAATGCACTGATTCCGGTGGTGGCGATGGTGGGTTCCGACTTCGGATATTTTCTGAGCGGCTCGGTGGTGGTGGAATCGGTGTTTGGCTGGCCCGGAATAGGCAAGCTCACCTGGGACGCGGTGCGGGTGGTGGACATTCCGATTATTCTGGGCGTGGTTCTGGTCAGTGCGGTGATGATTGTGCTGGGTAATCTGCTGGCGGATTTGGCGCTTCCGCTGGTGGACCCTCGAGTGAGGTATGACTGAGGTTAGTTTTGTGCAGTGGGCGGAAAGCTCGCGGTAAGGGAAAAAATATGAGAGAAGACTTGAGGCGGAAAATTATTGACGTTTGTGACCCAAAAATCAAAAAAATGGTGGAGGATAGCGTGATGTAAAAGCGTTTGTTAGATTTCAACCCGCTCGAGTTCAGGTAGTTGAATCGCCCCATTTGAAAGGAGAATCAGAATGCGTAAATCTAGCGTTGTACTGGCCCTGCTGACCGCCGCCCTCTACCCCTGCATTCTTGGCTCGAGCGCCGTGGCTCAAACCAGCAAAAGCATGGTGGTGAGCTACAAGGACGACATCGCCACCCTGGACCCGGCGGTGGGGTACGACTGGCAGAACTGGCCTGCCATCAAGATGGTGTTTGACGCACTGCTGGACTACAAACCCGGAACCACCGTGCTCGAGCCGCGCATTGCGGCGGCCATGCCCAGCATTTCGGACGGCGGAAAGTCCTACACCTTCAAGCTCAGGACGGATGTGAAATTTTCAAATGGGCGTACCCTGGTGGCAGCAGATGTGAAATACACTCTCGAGCGTATTCTGGACCCTAAAACCAAGAGTCCTGGTGCGGGCTTTTTTAGCGACATCGGCAAGGTAACGATCCTTTCCCCCTCGAGCGTGAAAATCACCCTCAAGCAACCCAACGCCGCCTTCCTGAACGTGCTGGCCACCAATTTTGCCTTTATTGTTCCCAAAGAGGAAGTTTTGAAAGCAGGCCAGAACTGGGGGCGCAACCCGATTGGCAGCGGTCCTTTTAGGCTCAAATCCTGGAAAATCGGTCAGGAGCTGGTTTTTGAAAAGAATCCTAACTATTACAACAAAGCGCTTCCCAAGCTCGAGCGGGTGACTATCAGGGTGGGGCAAGACCCCAGTGTGGCTTACCTAGCGCTCACTCGAGGGGAGGTGGATTTGTTGGGAGACGGCGTACCCCCAGCGCAGTTTCTTCAGGCCCAGGCCAACCCCAAGCTCAAGGCCCTGATAGTCAGCACGCCCCAGGTCAACACCACTTACATCACCATCAATACCCAGATGAAACCCTTCACGGACCTTCGGGTGCGTCAGGCGCTCAACCACGCCATTGACAAAAAGAAAATACTGCGCCTGATCAACGGGCGTGGATTGGTGGCAAGTCAGGTTTTGCCGCCCAACATGCCGGGATTTGACAAGTCTTTTGCAGGCTACGACTACAACGTGACCAAAGCCAAAGCGCTGCTCAAGGCCGCAGGACTCGAGCAGGGGTTTTCCACCACGATGTACACCAACTCGACGGACCCCAACCCTAGAATCGCCCAGAGCATCCAGCAGGATTTGGCGGCGGTGGGCATCACGCTCGAGCTGAAGTCTCAGGCGGCCAGCACGGTGATTGAGGCGGCCAGCACGCCTAAAATAGCGCCCTTGGTGTGGTCCGGAGGAATGGCCTGGACCCAGGATTACCCGGACCCCTCAGACTTTTACTGGCCCATCCTGAGCTGCCGCAGCGCGGTTCCCGGCGGCTGGAATTGGGCCTTTCTGTGCGACAAAAAACTGGACGCCCTGGCCTCGAGCGCTGACCAGATGGTGAATCCGGCTCAGCGTGAAAAGCGGCTGGGTGAGTACCGCAAAATCTTCTCGAGCGTGATGGCCCAGGCTCCGTGGGTCCCGATGTTCAACGAGGTGCGCTACACTATGCGCTCAGAAAAGCTGGTGGGCGCGTCTACCGACGTGATTGACCCTATTCACTACATTGGGTACGAGCGTTTGAGTGTGAAGTAAAGGTTTGGCGGGAAAGGGCGATGAGTGGTGAGCAGTGTAGTGCTGTTGAATTTTGCTCGAGCAGGAAGAGGTTTGTTTTGAAGGGGCGTTTCCTGTGAGGTGCCACTTTCTTGGACGCACCTGTTTCAACAGAACCACAATCAAAGGCAGCGCTCGAGCGTTATGATACGGAGTAATTCACAGCACTCGAGGTTGCAATGACATCTGCCCGACCCACTCCTTCCCTCTGTCCCGTTGACCCACCTAATAGCCCTCGAAAAACTCAGGCTCAGCCTGAAGCGGCTGAGCCTAGAGTGTCTATTGACGCGCATGGAGTCTGGTTTATCCGAGGTTTCGAGGAGTGCAGGCAGATTTTACGGGGTGATGCTACCCGACAGGCCGGATTCTCGGCTGAGCGACTGGACGCGGCAGCGGGGCGGATGCGCGAACCCATCTTGTATCTCGAGGGCGAGCGTCACCGTCAGCTTCGCAGCCAGACGGCTAAGTTTTTTACGCCCAGTGCTACAAAAAAGCAGCACCAAGCCGTGATGGAGAGCTTGACCGAGCACCTGATTGAGCGTCTTGAGAAAAGTGGAAGGGCGGACCTGAGTCAACTCTCGCTCGAGCTGGCGGTAGGGGTTGCGGCGCATGTTATTGGCTTGAGTGGAAGTCCTATCAAGGGGCTGGCCCGCCGAATTGGAGCATTGGCGCACAACCCGTCACACCTCTCGAGCGGGCAGAAGCGGATACAGGCTTTGATGTCACCGCTGCATCTGCTGGCTTTTTACTGGTTTGACGTGCGTCCGGCCATGAATGCAAGGCGCAAAAATCAGCGCGATGATGTGGTCAGTCACGTCATGAAGCTGGGTTACAAAGCCCATGAAGTTCTGGCCGAGTGCGTCACTTACGGTGCGGCGGGTATGCTGACCACCCGCGAGTTTATCAGCATAACCACTTGGCATCTGCTCGAGCGGCCTGAATTGAGAGCGCGCTATCTGGTTGCCGCCGAGGCCGAACGTCACGCTATTCTGGGTGAAATTCTGCGGCTCGAGCCGGTGATTGGCAGCCTTAAACGCCGCGCAACCGCCCCTATCACGCTCAAGGTAGACGGAACAGAGTTCTTTATTCCGGTAGGCGCACTGATGCACCTCAGCATTTACTGTGCCAACGCCGACAGTGCCACGGTGGGAGAGAACCCGCACGACCTGTGTCCGGGGCGTCCCCTTCCTCGGGGCGTACAGGAACCCGTTCTTGGTTTTGGGGATGGACACCACCGCTGTCCCGGTTCGTTTCTGGCGTTCGCTGAAACCGATGTCTTTCTACTGCGCCTTCTGGCCCTGCCCGTGACCCTCGAGAGCCGTCCTATCCTGAGTTTTAACCCGGTTCTGGAAGGCTATGAGATTCGCAACGTTCAACTGCGGCTCGAGCATTAGCAGCGTGGGTTATTTCTGACCCCCCAGCCCGAGACACACAACAGGGCGCTCGAGCCTTGACTGCCAAAACTTAGGGGAAACCTATGACCCATCACCACCACTGGCCCACCATCCACACCCACCACTATGGCTGGAACAACGCGCTCGAGCCTGTTCAGCGCATCCTGCCCGGAGACACCCTTTCCTTTGAAATCGTGGACGCGGGCGGGGGCCAGCTCAGCCGTAGCGCCACCCTCGAGACCCTGAAAAATCTGGACTTTGGCAGCATCAACCCGGTAACAGGACCTGTTTTTATCGAGGGTGCCAAACCCGGCGACGCGCTATGTGTCGAGCTGCTCGAGTTCAGGACCAGTGGCTGGGGCTGGACTGCCAACATTCCCGGTTTTGGCTTGCTGGCAGACCAATTTCCGGACCCATACCTAATCGTGTCCCACCACGACGCTCAAGCCGCCAATTTTTTGCCCGGAGTGGCTCGAGTTCCCATCAAGCCGTTCACTGGGGTCATTGGGGTTGCGCCTGGTGAATCAGGACAGCATTCGGTGGTTCCACCGCGCCGGGTGGGGGGAAATCTGGACATCCGCGACCTATCAGAGGGTTCAAAACTCTATTTGCCCATAGAGGTAAATGGGGCGCTTTTTTCGGTGGGAGACACCCACGCAGCCCAGGGAGACGGTGAGGTGTGTGGTACCGCCATCGAATCCCCCATGGAAATTACCCTGCGCTTTTCATTGCTCGAGCAGGCCAATTTCAAGACGCCGCGCTTTGAAACCGCAGGACCCGTCACCCGTCACCACGACGAAAAAGGGTATTACTGCACCACTGGAATCGGCCCAGATTTGTGGCAAGCTTCCAGAGACGCCACCCTCGAGATGATTGACCACCTGACTAAAAATTATGCTCTCGAGCCAATTGAGGCGTATTTGTTGTGCAGTGTAGCGGTGGATTTGCGAATTTCGGAGATTGTGGACGCACCTAACTGGGTGGTGAGTGCTTACCTGCCCAAAGCGGTGATGGTTTGAAGCGTGGCTCGAGAGGGTTGTGGCAAGTTAATTGCGCCAGGCTGATTGTCGGGTACTGACCGTAAGCCTTACCGCCATCGTTTTCCCCTGAGCATCATCTTGTATGCACTCTGGCTCTACCACCGGTTCCCCTTGAGCGAGCGTGATGTTCAGGAATTACTGCACCAGCGCGGCATTATCGTCAGTCATGAA
>JACMOA010000096.1 GCA_014378225.1 Deinococcales bacterium
ACCTGTTGTTACACCTGGGGTTGGCTCGAGTGGAAGAAGTTCCAACTCCAAAAGTGGGGATTCGGGTGGCGGTGCGCTCGAGTGCGGTGGCGCTCGAGGAGCGTGTTCCAGAGCCTGTTTTTTAGGAATCGTTTAGAGCTTTGCAAGCCTGTGTAGCAATTTTGAGGGGCGCTTGACCGATTGCTTAATTTCCAGACGAATCTGCTCGTCGGACTTCTCGGTGTAGGGTTCTTCTAGGTAGTGCTCTGACGTGCTCAGTTCGGCGCTTTTCACTGTGGGAGTTTCTTTGTGCGGTTGATTAGCTGCGGTCATGAGGAGGGACCTCCTTTCTGAAAAACTCTTCCTGAACTGCTCGAGCGCTTAATTAACGCCGTCAACATACCAGATTTCCCCATTTTACACCGTACTTTCCAGAACTCTACCCTCAAGAATCTCGTCCCAGAGCTAACTCTTCAAAGATAATCAATTTTCTCGAAAAAGACCTTCCAGCGCTTTTCTGAAGTGTACTCGAGCACCAGCGCCTTGTTTTTGACTAGCTCGAGCGAACCTTGGGACCACAGGGTTTGGCGCTTTTCTACCCCTCGAGCGTCCTTCCAGGTCAGAACCGATTCTGGTGGAAAATACATGGGTTGTAAGGCCATCGCGGCCTTCCCTCGAGCACCCAGGCGTCCCGGTCCCTGAGAAGCCATAGGGTTCTTGAATCTACTAAGGCCCACGATGTAAAGCTCGTCCCGAGTGCTGTTGCGGTACTCGAATCCTCCAGAAAAGGGCTTTTCAGGGCCACAACTCGAGATTAAACCCAGATAGGTGAGGGTGCATAAAAGTGTGGGCATAAGGAGTTCCTTATTGTCAGACAGTAGTGGACAGACGACAGGCGAACAGGCCCGTGAGGTGCCGCTTTGTCCAAGACGCGGACAGGCCCGGTAGGTGCCGCTTTGTCCAAGACACGACAGAAAATTCAAAAGTCTGACGTCTGACGTATGATGTCTAAACTCTGAACTCAACGCTTCATCTCACTGTCCACAATGAGCTTTTCAGTCTTGATTTCGTTGACCCGGTTGACCAGTCGGCGAGTTTCTTGCCCGTCTCGCAGCGTTTTAGCCAGGGTAAAGCTCGAGCTGACCAGAAACAATATGCCCATCAGCAGGTAAGCCCGTGACCAGTCGTCCAGCGGGAGGTTGAGGATTCCCCAGCCGATGAGCAGCAGAGCGGCGATGAAGGCGGCCCAGACCTGAAAAATCCAGGCGGGGGTGTCGTTGCGGAGGGTGGGATGCTCGTTCATGACTTTCTCCTTTCGTTATTGAGTCCGGTGCTCGATGTCTGTGCTCGAGTGATTTGCTTGGTTGCTTTCTTCCTGCCTGCCTTTAGAATGCCCCAAACGCTCGAGGAGTGCGCGTGCCGCTCGTCATGGCTGTGGGCATGACTTCTGGCAGGGGCCAAGACGCTCGAGGAGGAGTTAAACTTCAAAGCGTGTCCCGCTCCGTATCGTTCTCGAGCAAAGCTGTGCTTTGCCAAATGGGGAAAAGCTGATGCTGCTCTCGAGCTACCGCCATTTGCTGCGCTATTCGGCGCTAGCGGCCTGGGGATGCAGCTCTTTGCCCGTTTTTTACCGCCTCACCGTAGACGGCACCCCCACCCCAGAGCGCTTTTTGGTGTGGCTCTCGAGCTTCTGCGCCTTCGGGCTGGCCTTCTGGTTCAATACCTCGAGCCGTCACACCCTGGACGCACGGCGTTCACTACTGCTGCTCAGCGTGCAAACGGTTACTGGACTGGTTTCCATGTGGGATGGACTCTACGGCTTCAGCGCCCTATTCACGGTCTTGGTGGCGATGCAACTCTTGCCTACTTTTTCACTCCGGGAAGCACAAAAGTTTGTTCCTCCACTGCCAGAAGGTTTGCTAGACCGCGAAGGATTTTTGCGCTCCAACACGGTCCCTCGAGTGAGTCTGCGCGGCTCGGTGCTATGGGTGCTGGCTCAGACGGCTTTGCTGGGTATCGTTCATGGGTTGCGCTGGGGCTGGATAGGGGTTGCGCCTATGGTGGTGTCCTATTTTGGCTTTCAGATGTTTGTATTATTTACGGCCCACCTTGCAGTGCAGGAAGGACGCGCAAGGGGGCAGCTCGAGGCCGCTTTGAGTGAACTGCGGGCCACCCAGACCCTGCTCGAGGACACCAGCCGCCTGAACGAGAGATTGCGGATTTCAAGGGATTTGCACGATGTGGTGGGCCATCACCTGACCGCGCTCAGCCTTAATCTCGAGATTGCCAGCGTGAGCGAACCCCGGCGGCTCGAGCACGTTCACAAAGCTCAGGCGCTGTCCAAACTGCTGCTCTCTGAAGTGCGTGACACCGTAAGTCAAATGCGCGGTGGTGCGGGCCTGGACCTCAAACGGGCGCTCGAGGCCCTGGTTCAGGATATTCCTGCCCTCAAAGTCCATCTCGAGCTGCCCCAGAATCTACGGCTCGAGGACCCAAACCGAGCACAAATTGTGCTGCGTTGCATGCAAGAAATTCTCACCAACACCTTGCGGCACGCCAGGGCCACAAACCTGTGGCTTCGCATTACCTGTGAAGAGGGTCAGCTCGAGGTCTTTGCCCGTGACGACGGCGAGGGCATGGCAAGCGGCTCCCTCGAGGGAAATGGGCTACGCGGAATGCGGGAACGGCTGCTCGAGGTGGGTGGACAACTCACGATAAACTCCAACGCGCTCGAGGGAACCCAACTACACTTTGGCTTTCCATTTTCCGACAGACGATAGTAGGTATCGGTTGTGGGTTCAGTACAGCATTTCCCAGCATTTTCTCAACCGATAACCGATAACTGATAACTGAAAACCTGTCACTCATTACCTATTACTCATCGCTCAATTTAAACGGAGTCCAACAGTGAAAATCATCAACGTAGGTTTAGTGGACGACCAGAGTTTGGTCCGG
>JACMOA010000097.1 GCA_014378225.1 Deinococcales bacterium
AGCCCGCGAAGCGCCGGGAATGTGTTACCGCCTGTGGAGCGAACGGACTCACGGGCTGTTGGCACAGCGCCGCTTGCCAGAGATTCTCGAGGCGGACCTCGCGCCGCTGTGTTTGGAGCTGGCCGGATGGGGCGTAAAACCGGACGCGCTCGAGTGGGTGGATTCGCCGCCTGCCCGTGCAGTGGCAACGGCTCAGGATTTGCTGGAAAAACTGGCGGCGCTCGAGAATGGAAAAATCACGCCCAGAGGCCGCAAAATGCTCGAGCTGCCCACCCATCCCCGGATTTCCCATCTGCTGCTCGAGGGTGTCAGTGCAGGTCTGGGAGCGCTGGCCTGCGATGTGGCGGCGCTGCTCGAGGAGCGTGACCCGCTAGAACGGGGGTCTGGTGCAGATTTGACTGCTCGAGTGGATGCATTGCGAAACTACCGTTTGGGGCGCACCAAAACAAATCTCGAGCGCATTGAGCGGCTTTCCAAACAGTGGCGCAAAACTTTGCGGGTGGAGTTGGAAAATTCCCTGCTCGAGTCCGAGTCTGTGGGTCGTCTGGTGGCGCTGGCCTACCCGGAAAGGGTAGCGCAGCGGCGTGGTAACGACCTCTACCGCTATAAACTCGCGTCGGGTAAAGGCGTGAAATTGCAGGGGGACGATTCACTGGCTGGAAACGAGTTTCTGGCGGTGGCCCACCTGGATTACGGCGCGGACGAGGGGCGCATTTTTCTGGCCGCTCCGCTTGAGAAGTTTGTGCTCGAGAAATCTGCGCTCGAGGCCCAGTGGGTCGAGGTTTTGAGGTGGGATAAGGCAACTGGAACTTTGAACGCTCGAGAAGACCTTAAATACCTCGAGCTGGTTCTCGAGAGTCGCCCATTGCGTTCAACGTCGCCAGAATCCCGCGCTCGAGTCCTGCTGGACGCGGTGTGCCAGGAGGGTCTGGGGCTGTTCAACTGGACCGATTCTGCACAGGAGTTACGCGCTCGAGTGGGAAGTTTGCACTTGTGGCGGCCCGAGGATGGCTTTCCAGATTGGTCTGATTCAGGACTTCTAACTACGCTCGAGGAGTGGTTGGGTCCGGCGCTCGAAGGGGTCCGCAAGCGCGAGGATTTTGCCAAGCTAGATTTGTTTGCCCTGCTCAAGAATCGCTTGCCCTGGAATATGTCCTCCAAGCTCGAGGATTTGGCTCCCACGCATCTTCTCGTTCCTAGTGGACATAAAGTGCGGCTCGAGTATTCAACGGACGGGGGCGCTCCAGTGTTGGCGGTCAAGCTTCAGGAGATGTTTGGGCAGGCCGAAACGCCCACGGTTAACGGTGGGCGCACCAAGGTGGTGCTGCATCTGCTTTCTCCAGCGCGGCGGCCCGTGCAGGTGACGCAGGACCTGGGGAGCTTCTGGAACAGCGGATACCTTCAAATTCGTAAGGAGTTGCGCGGAGATTACCCGCGTCATCCCTGGCCCGAAGACCCCTGGAACGCACCGCCCACTCGAGCGACCACAAGGGGCATGAAACGCTCGAGCTGATAAATAGAAGTCAGCGATTAGCGATTAGCCGTTTTCTTAAAAGTGTGATTCATCTAAAGGCTCGAGATTAAACATGAGTAGTTCAGTCAGAATTTCAAAGGTGCCTGTTACCATATTCAGCGTTCAGCCCGCACTCAACTGGATTCCCTACACTCGAGCCGATGAAACACGCTCTTCTCATTTCTATCTTATTATCGGCTTCCGTTTTTGCGGTGGCTCAGACTTCTCCCTCGAGCGCCAAGAATGAAAAACCTAACTCGAGCAAACCGGACAAACCCAAAGATTTGCCCAAAAAGTCCGCGAAACCCCAGGTTTTGAAACTCAAACTGGTCACGTCCGAGCAAAGAATCAAGGGTGGAAAGCTCGAGACCCTGACCCTGGCGGGAAGTTATCCGTTGCCTAAAAACGCGCTCGAGCGCAGCCGCAAATATGGCAAGATTTCCAGCACCCTGAACCCCGAACTCGAGAAGTTGTTTGCCCGACTGAGCGCAAGGCAGCCGCGCAGTGCGTACTTTTCTAACGTGGGGGGAAACTGGATTGCACGTCAGCAAACCGGGTGGAAGGTAAACGCCCAAAAAACCCGAGAAAATCTGCTCGAGGCGCTCAAAAATGGGGAGGGTGAGGCCAGAATCGTGCTCGAGCTTACGCCGCCCCAGCGCAGCGTGAAAGACTTTTTTGAGCGCGGAATCCGCTTTCACTTTGGCGGCGACCAGTCCAGCTTTGGCGGAAGCCCCACCTTTCGGGTCAAGAACATTCTGGTGGGCGCAAACAAGATTGACCAGCGTTATGTAGAAGCCGGAGAAGAGTTCGATTTTGGCGCTTACGTGGGCGATATTGATAAGAAAAACGGCTTCGTGAAGGGCTTCATCATCAGCGGTGGAACCCTCTCGCTCGAGGACGGCGGTGGCATCTGTCAGGTCAGCACCACCATTTTCCGCGCCGCCTACGCGGCTGGACTGCCCATCACCGAGCGCCACCAGCACTCGCATGTGGTGCATTACTATGACCCAGTGGGACTCGAGGCCACGGTGTACACGCCGGAAAAGAACTTCAAATTCAAAAACGACACCGCCAAGGCGCTGTTTATTCAGGCCGATTACAACGTGGGGAATCAGACCCTACGCTTCGATTTGTTCGGGGTCAAGCCAGACCGCCAGGTGACGGTTTCCAAGCCCGCGCTGAGCAACTACAAAGCCGCTGCCAAACCCAGTTACAGCCCTGACCCCAAGATGGCTCTGGGCCGCTCGAGGCAGATTGACGTGGCCGAGCGCGGCGTGACCGCCGTCATCAGCCGCCGGGTGAAGTTGGCGGATGGCAAGATTCGCAAGGACAGCACCAGGTCGGTTTATAAGCCCTGGGGCGCGGTTTATGCGGTGAATCCGGGGGACGCTCGAGTGAAGGGTAATGAGTGATGAGTAGTGAGTAATGAGCTAAGACAGGGAAAGGGTTTTCAGGTTTGCTCGAGGGCCAACTCCTCCGTCCAGGGGCGCTTGATGAGGAGTTGAGCGTTTGGGGGAACTTCCGTCTGCTCGAGGGCCGTGACCCACAGATTTTTGAGGTCTGGGTAGCGCTCGAGCAAATTTTGTGGCCCTATTCCACCCGGTTCGTTGGGGCAGAGCACTCGAGCAAAAATAGTGTGCTCGAGCTGTTCCAGTGCTTCTGTAAGGGTGTCACACTCCAGCACTTCAAACCCCTGGCGCTCGAGCTGATTTTTGAGGGTCCAGCGGGCGGTATTGGACGGCTCGAGCAGTAAAACAGCGCTGGACTCGAGCGGTTGACTCGGAGATTGCGTGGATTTTACTTCACGAGGTCCTGGCTTTTCTCGGGGCCACGCGGCTAAACGCTCGAGCAAGTCCTCGAGTTCAGGGGTGGGGTTTTTGAGTTGAAGTTCGCCCTCTATCAGACCCTGCAAAGCGTCCAGGGTTTCAAACAGCAGTGCAGTGGTGTACGGCTCGAGCGGCTCAACCCCGTCTCGCAACGCGCCTAGAACGTCCTCGAGCGCGTGGGTAAGCGCCTTGATGACGCCCAGTGAGAGCATACTGGCCCCGCCCTTGATGGTGTGTGCCGACAAAAACATCTGCCGCAGCACGGCGGCGTCCATCCCTTCCCGCTCGAGTTTGAGCAGGCTACTGCCCAGTAAATCAAGGTGTTCACCCGCCTCGAGCTGAAATTCCTGCAAAAATTGGGTGATATCCACTTTGCCCCCTCGAGCGCTTTCTCAAATCTTAATCAGGTCTTCATCCTAAGCTATAGTGGCATCCGAATGGGCAACCCCGCACAGGCCAACCCCGCACATTTTACCCAGGCGCTCAGAATTCTGCTGGGTGAGCGCCACTATGCCCTGCGCTCGAGCGAGGTGGGGAGGGTGCTGCCGATGTGCGCCTGGACCCCACTTTATAGTCCTGAAGGGCCACTGGCGCTGCTCGAGGTGGCGGGAATCCTGCTTCCAGTGGTGGACCCCCGGCCCTGGCTGGGTCTGGCTGCTGCGGAGATTAAACCTGAGCAACACCTTTTGCTGGTTCAAACAACGCCCGCTTTTGTGTTGTGGGTGGACCAGGTGGAAGAGGTGTTTGAAGTCTCGAGCGAACAGATTCAGCGGCTCGAGGTATTTGAGGGCAGCCCAGTGCGGTTTTTGGTGCGGCACCGGGCTGAAACCCTACCCCTGCTCGAGTGCGCCTACTTTTCGCCGGGAGAGTTCGTGCGCTCCGTATGAGTTCTGCGTCCTGGCTTCCGGCGCTCCTGCGCCTGCTCGAGCGCCGCACGGGTTTGGTGCTCAGGGAGCGTAACGCCACCTTGCTCGAGGGGGCCTTTGTGCGTCTGGCAGCAGAGCGTGGACAAGGGTTCGGCGAAGTATTGGACAATGCGGCACGTCTTGGCGAGAACGGCACCTATCGGGCCTCGCCGCCTATCGGGCCTGTCCGCCTGCTCGAGTTCCTGAGGACCCATCCTCAAGATAAAAAATGGGCTGCACTGCTCGAGGCCGCTGTGGTGCCTGGAGCCCACTTTTACCGGGTTTTACCGCAAATGCTGGCCCTGCAAGCAAACATTTTGCCGGAATTGCTGAGCCGCACGGCTGGGCCACCCCGTTTGTGGTCGGCGGGCTGCTCGAGCGGTGAAGAAGTCTATACGCTGGCCTTCTTGCTCGAGGAGTGTGCTGTGCAACTTGGCTTAATGACTGGGGTCCAAAACAGTTCGGTGCTGGGAACCGACCTCAGCCCACACGCGCTGGCGCTGGCCCGTGTGGGGCGCTACGGCACATGGTCTTTCCGGGGTACGCCGCTGGCGTGGCAAAGTCGCTATTTTCGGGCGCTCGAGGGAAATCCCATTACGGGGCCGCAGTGGGAAGTGCTGGGTCAGGTTCGCAATCAGGTTAAGTTCGAGCTTTATAACCTGGTGGAGCCTCCCTCGGGCGCACTCCTCGAGCAAAAAGGCCAGTACGACCTCATCTTGTGCCGCAATGTGACGATTTACTTTCGCCCGGAAGTGGCCCAGGCGGTGTACCGACATCTGGCTTCGCGCTTGAGTCCGGGCGGGTATTTGATGCTGGGTCCGTCGGACCCTCCGCCCATCGCGCTGGAAGGACTCGAGCAGAAATCCGCACCCGGTGCGTTATACTGGCAAAAACCGCTCAAACCTTTAAAGCTCGAGCCTTTAAAGAAAGTTAAACCTCCCCTTCCCTTAACTCCGAAGGTGGTTAGCCCGATTCCTTTCCGCCCTTCTTTACCTCAACCCGAACGCACCTCACCACCTTCTTCCAAGGACGTTACCTCACCCCTCGAGCGGGGTCTGGAACGGCTGGAAAGGGGAGACGCTTCAGGCGCACTCGAGCCATTGCGTCAGGCGGCGTATCTGGACTCTCAGGACGCTTTTGTGCATTTTACGCTGGGCCGGGTATGGCTGGCCCTGGGCCGGGTGGCCCAGGCCAGAGCCGCCCTGCTTTACGCGCAGAGTTTGTTGGCCGTATTTCCCCCAGAAACTCCGCTGAATTCTGCCCCAGAATTGACCGCCCTGGATTTGCGTCACGCCCTCGAGCGCCTGCTTCTGAAGGTTTAGCCCGCTCGAGTTTCTTACTGAATTAGGGTGCGTTTAGGCAACATGAAAGGAAATCTTCGAGCCATTCAACAAACATCGGTCTCGCTAAACCGACCCGTTTAGGCTAGTCTGGAACCAGTTCCAAATATTCGCTTTACAGGCTCGAGGGTTTAAACATGTCCAATTCATCCACATCCACGTCTTCCCCCTTTCGCGCTGGTCTGGTCGGCGCAGGTGGCATTGCCACCACCCACTTTAAGGGTTACATCAAAGCGGGCGCTCTGGTGATGGGCTTTGCCGAACCGTTCGAGTCCACCCGCATCCTGCGTGAGAAAGAGTGGGGCGTCAAAGGGTACAGCTCACTCGACGAGATGCTCGAGGCCCCTTCCCTTGAGAGCGGCCAGCTCGAGGCGGTTTCTATCTGTACGCCTAACGCCTTTCACTTTGAGAGTACCCTGAAAGCTGCCAGGGCCGGAAAGCACATTCTGTGCGAGAAACCACTCAGCATGTCGCTCGAGGAGTGCGCCGAGATGATTAGGGTGTGCCAGGAGTCTGGCGTAGTGCTGCAAACCAACCATCATTTGCGCTCTAATTTATTGGTCCAGGCCGCCAAAAAGTTGATTGATTCCGGGGCTATTGGCGATGTGAGCTTTGTGCGCTTGCGGCAGGCCCACGATTGGGGCGGCAGCAAAACGGTGCGCCCTTCGTTTGGGCTGTTCCAGAATTCTGGCGGGGGAACCCTGCTGGATAACGGCTGTCACATGATGGACTTGGCCCGCTACTTCTGCGGAGAGGTGGGCAGCTTGTACGCCCGCACGGCCAGTTTGCGCCCCGACATTGAGGTGGAGGATGTGGGCCTGGTTTCGCTCGAGTTCAAAAACGGGGCCATTGGCAGCGTGGAAGCGTCCTGGAACGCCACCGGCTGGGAAGAGGGGTTCTGGGTGTACGGCACGGATGGAGCGCTCGAGTGTACCAATAGATTAGGCAAACGGGTCCTAAAGCACGTTCACCGCTCGAGCGGGGGCGGCTGGGAAGAGGTGGACGTGACTGTTCACGACTTTAACGAAGAAGGCGGACACCCGCTGGCTGTTCAGAATTTTATTCGGAGTGTGCGTGAGGGAACGCCCGTAATCTGCACCGGGCAAGATGGCCTCGAGAGCGTGCGGCTGGTGTTGGCAGCCTATGAAAGTGCAAGAGAGAACAGGGCGCTCGAGATTACAACATGAAATGAATGTTGAAGAAATAAGGATTCAGCTCATAATCAGTCAAGAAGGGTGATTTGGGAGTATCTTCGGGTTATGTATTCATTAAAGCGGTGGAATGGTCAACTCCTCCTGAGGACTTAAAGCCATGTCCACAGACGCGAACTTAGGTCCACTGGACCCTCAGGCGGATGTGCGCCCAGACAGCCACTTGGAAGCCAGCGGCGGCGCTCAAGTGGGTGAAAAACAATACGAGAAGCACGGCTTTTTTCTGGTGGGTGTGGGTGCGTCTGCGGGTGGTGTAGCCGCCTGCAAAAGCTTTTTTGCAAACGTCAGGCCAGGTTCCGGCATGGCTTATGTGGTGGTGATGCACCTCTCCGAAGACCACGAAAGTCATCTGGCCGAGATTTTGCAAAACGTCACCGCCCTGCCGGTGCTTCAGGTGGGGGGAACCGTGAGGGTTGAGCCTGACCACGTTTACGTGATTCCCCCCAGCAATTATCTGGTGATGGACGACGGACACATCCGCCTGACCGAACCCCAGCGGGTGCGGGGCCAGCGCCTACAGATTGACCTGTTTTTTCGCACCCTGGCCGAAGCCTACGGCCCCGAGGCGGTGGCGGTGGTGCTGTCCGGCAGCGGCAGCGACGGCACCCTGGGAATGCAGCGGGTCAAGGAAAACGGCGGCTTTACGGTGGTGCAAGACCCCGCTGAGGCCGAGTACGACGCCATGCCGCGCAGCGCCCTCAAAACTGGACTGATTGATTTGGTGCTGCCCGTGGCCCAGATTCCAGGCAAGCTCGAGCGGGTCCTGAAGCGGTCCTCACAGCTCGAGGAGATGGTGGTTCCAGAAAGCCTGGACACCCTGGAACCCTCAGAACCTGCCTGGGAGGAATTCCAATCTTATGATGCGGACGACGCCGAGCGCGGAGAAATGGGGTTGCTTCAGGTTTTGAAGCTGGTGCGGGAGCGCACCGGACACGATTTCAGCTTTTACAAACGCCCCACCCTGGGGCGGCGCATCGCCCGCCGCTTGCAGGTTCACGAACTACCGGACCTGCACGCCTACCTCGAGCTGCTCAGGTCTGACCCCGAGGAAATGAACCCGCTGTTGCAAGACCTGCTCATCACCGTCACCAACTTCTTCCGCGACCTCGAAGCGTTTGCAATTCTCGAGAACGAGGTGATTCCAGAGCTTTTTGTCGGCAAAACGTCCGAGGACAGCGTGCGGGTGTGGGTGGCGGGCTGCGCCAGTGGCGAGGAAGCTTACTCGGTGGGAATGCTGCTGCTCGAGGCGGCGCAAAAGTTGCCCGACCCGCCCAAACTGCAAATTTTTGCCAGCGACATCAACGAAGCGGCCCTGAGATTTGCTCGAACAGGCCGCTACGACGAGGCAGCGCACATAGACGTGTCCCCAGAGCGCCTGGAGCGTTTTTTCGTGCGCGAGGGCAACTCCTACCGGGTCAAAAAAGAGCTGCGCGATTTGGTGCTGTTTGTGCCACACAACCTGCTGCGCGACCCGCCGTTTTCCAAACTGAATCTGGTGACGTGCCGCAACCTGCTCATCTACCTGAACCGCCCCACCCAGGAACGGGTGCTCAAGCTGTTTCACTTTGCGCTGATGGACCAGAGTTTTTTGTTTCTCGGCTCGAGCGAATCTTCTGAGGGTAGCTTGGCACTGTTTAGCCCGCTCAGCAAAAAGTGGCGCATTCTACGCGCCCTGCCCGCCGCGTCCAGAGATATTTACAGCGCCCCCACCCTGCCGGAGTCGGGATTCTGGCGCAGAGGGGTCAACTCCACCCCTGCTCGGTCGAGCGAGGGTAGCCCCCCCATCCTGCGCCCAGAGCGCAACCGTCGGGCGCTTTTTGGCGAACTCCACTATCAACTGGTGGAACAGTTGGCTCCGCCGTCTATTTTAACCAATGAAAATTTCGAGATTTTGCACTCGAGCGAAAACGCGGTGCGCTTTCTGAGGGTTCCGGGCGGAGACCCCAGTTTGAGCCTGCTCAAGCTGGCCCTGCCCGGTCTGGCGCTGGATTTACGGGCGGCGCTCTCCAGCGCGGACCTGGAAAATCGTCCCACCGAGGCGCGGCATGTGAGTGTAGACCTCGAGGGCGGGGAGCGCTTCGTGAACCTGACCGTGCGCCCTACCCTGAGCGGGGGCAGCCGTTACTTTCTGGTGGTCTTCGGTGAAAAGCCGCTCGGGGGGGCTGCTTCGGGCAGCGAGTCGGGCGATGGCTCGAGTAATGGCTCGGGCGATGGCTCAAGTAATGGCTCAGGCAATGGCTCAGGCAATGGCTCGAGTAATGGCTCGAGTAATGGCTCAGGCGGTAGGCCGATAGAGATTCAGTCGGTGTCCGAAGCGCTGCGGGCGGACCGGGCCATCGAGAGTGTGGTGCAGCGGCTCGAGACCGAAAGCCAGGACGCCAGGGACCAACTGCACATACTTGAAGAGCAGTTTGAAGCCTCGAACGAGGAACTCAAAGTCTCCAACGAGGAACTGCAAGCGCTGGTAGAGGAGTTGCGCTCGGCCAGTGAAGAACTCGAGACCGGCAAAGAAGAGTCTCAGTCGCTCAACGAGGAACTCAGCACCGTTAACGGGGAACTCAAAGAAAAGATGGACGAAGCGGTGACGGTCAACAACGACCTGAAAAACCTGATGTCCTCCACTGACCTGAGCATCATCTTTCTGGACACTCAACTCAGAATCAAACGGTTCACCCCCAGGGCGCTGGACGTGTTCAAGCTTATTGAAGCCGACGTGGGCAGGCCGCTGGCCGACCTGAGCCACACCCTGGACTACGACGCACTGCTGGACGACGCGACCCAGGTGCTCAGCACCCGCCAGCCGCTCACCCGCGAGGTCAGCGCCCCCATTGCTGGAAGCGTGAGCGGCAACACGTATATGGCGCGGCTCACCCCTTACCGCACCCTGGATGGGGTGGTGGATGGGGTGGTGCTGTCTTTTATAGACATCAGCGAAACCAAAGCCACCGTGGCGCTGCATCAGTCCGAGGCGCACCTGCGGGCCATCATCGGTCAGGCCACGGCGGGCATCGCCCAGATGAATGAGGACGGCGTGTTCACGCTGGTCAACGCCCGCTACACCGATTTGACCGGGTTTAGTGAGGCCCAACTGTTGGGGCGCACCCTGCTCGGGCTGACCCACCCCGACGATGTGGAAGCGCTGCAAGGCCACCTGACGGGGCTGCTGGACGCTGGACCCCCCTTCACCATGGAACAGCGCTGTCTGCGCCCCGACGGCTCGAGCGTGTGGCTCAGCAACAGCGTGTCCCTGGTGTCAGACCCGGCTGGGGGAGGGCGCACCCTGGTGTCCATCTCGATTGACCTCACCGAGCGCAAGCAAATCGAGGCGGCGCTGCTCGAGAGTGACCGCCGCAAAAACGAGTTTCTGGCTACGCTGTCGCACGAACTCCGCAATCCGCTCAACGCGCTGCGCTCCAATTTAGAGGTCATGCGCCGCCTGAATAGCGTGGAGGAGCTGCAAGCCGCCAGAGAGCAGGTGGAGCAGCCGCTCGAGATGATGCGCCGCCTGGTGGACGACCTGATGGACGTGACCCGCATCTCGCAGGGTAAACTGCGGCTGCAACTGGCTCCGCTCGAGCTTTCCAAGGTCCTGAACGCCTCAGTGGACGCGCTGCGCTCGAAGTTTCAGGAACGTGACATTGAACTGAAGGTCCATCTGTTCGAGCCACCCAGCACCGGAAGGGACAGGGTTCAGGATGACAGGGTTCAGGGCGATATGGTACGGCTCGAGCAGGTGTTCATCAACTTGCTGAGCAACGCGGTCAAGTTCAGCACACCGGGAAGTCGGGTCTGGCTCTCGGCAGAGTGTACCGGAGCAGAGGTGCGGGTACGGGTGCGCGACGAAGGAATCGGCCTGTCCAAACTCGATGCGGGTCGGGTGTTTGAGCTGTTCGCCCAGGTTCCGGCCACCCCTGGTCAATCCCAGGAAGGCTTGGGCATCGGGCTTTATCTGGTGCGCCAGATTGTGGAACTGCACCGGGGCTGGGTAGAAGTGAGCAGCGCCGGACCCGGCCAGGGCTGCGAATTCACGGTTTGCCTGCCGCTGATTGAAACCCCAGCTCTTGAAACCCCACTCCTTGAAACCCCACCCCTTGAAACCCTTCTGAAAGCGTCCCCCGTGTCAGCGTCCCCCGTGTCAGGGGCAAACTCTGGAGAGGTCCCGCTCGAGCCTGAAAAGGCGCACGCACGCATCTTGCTGGCCGACGACTACGAACCCGCCCGCAAAGCCATTGCCAGACTTATTCGCTTCATGGGCTTCGAGGTGATGACGGCGGTGGACGGGGTAAACGCGCTCGAGGTGGCGGTGCAGTTCCAGCCCACTTTGATGCTCATTGACATCAACATGCCGCGCATGAACGGGTATGAAGTGGTCCGCGCCCTGAGGGCGATGCCCGAGTTTGCCCACACCAAACTGGTGGCGCTCACCGGCTACGGACAGCCCGAGGACGTTCGGCAATCTCTGGAGGCGGGCTTCGATTTGCACATTGTCAAACCCCTGAATGCGGACACGCTCGAGCGCTTGTTGGCAGAGCAGAGGGTTTCCTGAAGTGCTGCCCTTACGGACCACAAATCTCTAATTGCCCAACAACCCTAGATTAACCCAGCTTCATGGTTCGCCTCAAGGCGATGCTGTGCAGTAAGCGCTGGAGGGTATGCTTTTGCTCCACCAGGGCGACCAGGGCTTCCTCGTTCGAAACCAGCCGCAGAGAAACGGCTGTTCCGGGAGGGAGAACCGCCACGCGAGGCAGGTCTACTGCCGCTATAATCAGCACTCGAGGGTAGCCCCCCACCGTTCCCGCGTCCTGAAGCAGCACGATGGGCTGTCCACCGGGGGGTAGTTGCACCACTCCAGGCAGCACCGCTCCAGAGCGCATCTGAAACGACCTGTTATGCTCGAGCGCCCCACCGTCCAGACGCAGGCCCATACGGTTGGACTGCATGGAAACCCGGAAAACCATTTGCTCGAGGCTGAGCTGGGCGGCG
>JACMOA010000098.1 GCA_014378225.1 Deinococcales bacterium
ACGGCTTGCAGGCGGTGGAACTGGCTCTCTCGCTCGGGCCGGATGTGATTGTGATGGATATTCAGATGCCCGTTCTGGGGGGACTCGAGGCCACCCGCCAGATTCTGGCCCACAGCCCCCACATCGGGATTCTGGTGGTGAGCATGTTCGAGGACGACGACAACGTGTTTGCGGCGATGCAGGCGGGCGCACGCGGCTATCTGCTCAAGGGTGCAGCCCCGGACGAGCTGCTGCGCGGGATTCAGGCGGTGGCGCAGGGTGAGGCGCTGTTTGCCCCGTCTATTGCCAAGCGCTTGATGGGCTACTTCTCGAGGCAGACCCGCTTACCGTCCACCCTATTTCCTGATTTGACCGCTCGAGAGCGCGAAATCCTGGCCCACATCTCGCAGGGTGAAGCCAACCCAGTCATTGCCCGCAAGCTCGAGCTGTCCGAGAAAACCGTGCGAAATCACATTACCAACATCTTTTCCAAGCTTCAGGTGGGAACCCGTGCTGAGGCGGTTCTAAGGGCCAAAGAGGGGGGTCTATGACCAGGACTCTGAGGCAGATAGTGCGCTCGAGCGTGTTCATTCTGCTGTCACTTGGAATGGGTTATGCGGCTCCCCTCGAACTCAGGCGTGGAGTCAATCTCGAGGGCTGGCTGGAGCTGGTCCCATTTCGTCCCATCACCGCAGAGCAAACCGCACAGCTCGAGACCATCAAAAAGTCGGGTTTTGATTTTGTGCGCCTGATGGTTAATCCTGCCTTCGTGATTGAGGCCCGCCCCGGTGCGCCGGAACCGCAAGCCTCGCTTGAGCGGGTACTCAAGGCGACCCAGAAACAAAATTTGAAAGTAGTGGTTTCGTTTTATGACCTCTCGAACGCCAAAGCTCAGGTGTTAAAGGGAGGGACCGCCAGAGACACCTATCTGGTACTGGTGGAAAAGTTTGCGCGTCTGCTCGAGCAGTACTCCTCGAGCGTGGTTTTCGAGCCGATAGACCAACCTGTAGACCCCGAGAATTGGAATTGTGCGCCCTCGAGCTTTGATTGGAACAAGGTGCAGGGTCAGTTTATGGCGGCGGCAAGGCGCGGTGCGCCCCGCCTGACCCTGATGGCAACTGGGTTGTGTTACTCCGAAGGCGACGCTCTAACCCAAATTAGGCCGCTCGAGGATAAAAACGTCCTTTACAGCTTTCAATACCTCGAACCACTGATTTTTACTCAACAGGGCAACCCTGGCAACCTCGAGTGGAACGTACTCAAAGGGATTCCTTATCCGGCCAATGCCGCGCAGCTCAAAACTTCAAGTCCTGGTTTGCTCGCCAAAATTTCGGACCCTAAATTGCGTCAAAAGGTTAAAGCAGCGCTCGAGGGGTACGCTGGGTCCGGTTTTGCCGAGGCCGACGTTCGGATGGCGCTGGGACGAGTGAGTGGTTGGGCGCGGCAAAACAATGTGAGCGTCTTGCTCAAATCTTTTACGGTTCACTCGAGCGCTCCCCGCAAAGACCGTTTGCGCTGGTTTCGGGACGTGCGCTTAAACGCAGAGCGTCAGAAGCTGGCGTGGTCGGTGTGGACCTGGCAAAGTCCGTTTGGGTATGGCATTCTCGAGGGTGGAAAGCTGAGTGCGGAGGTGAAGGCGGCGCTAGGACTTTGAGGGGGAGGAAAACATGACCTCCTGCCCCCTTGCTCGAGTTAAAATGAAGAGATAATGCGAGCTACACTATGCGAATAAGCCTCGAGCGAACCTTTTCCCGATTCTTATTGATGGGTGTTCTTTTGCTGTCGGGCGGGTTAGCCCAAACCCCAGCTCTCGAGCTAGCATCGCTCGAGCCGCTGCCTGTTGCCAAAGTTCCCTCGAGCGCGGCCAAACCCATCATGGAGTTTCGTACTCCCGCCAGAGCTGTGCTGGACGTGCAACCCTTTGCTCCCCTTCGGCTGGAAGCGGTGGTTCGAGACGTGCTCGAGCGCTGGAAGGACAAGCCATTGTTGCACCTGAACGCCCAGAAACAGCGCACCCTGCTGCTCACCTATCACGACGTGATTCCAGACCGCAGTTTCAAAGGTGCAGTCTGGTTTGACGCCACCACCGCCGAACTCGAGGGGCAGATTGCCAGCTTAAAACAGCGCGGGGCCAGCTTTATCACCCTCGAGCAGCTTTACCGCCATCTGGCCCACGGGGAAATCTTGCCGGGAAAAGCCGTGTCCCTGCACTTTGATGACAATTATCTGGGCTTCATGCAGTACGGCTATCCAATTCTGAAAAAATACGGTATTCCTTTTGCCATGTTTGTTCACACCAATTATGTGGGCAGTGCGGTGGGCCGTCCCAAAATGAGCTGGGAGCAATTGAGAGTCCTCGAGCGCGAAGGGTTGATGACTGTAGGTTCACACAGCGCCTCACATCCGGCAGAACTGGGGGCGCTGAGCGAGGTCAAACAGCTCGAGGAACTGCTCAAATCTAAGGTAGCGCTCGAGCAGAATCTGGGGCATGAAGTGCCGTGGGTGAGCTATCCCAACGGCAGTTTTTCAACTAAGACGCTCGAGGCGGCGCACAAGGTGGGCTACCGCATGGGCTTTACCGAGGAATGGAAATCGGCGGAGGCCGCCCCAGACCTGCTAGGCGTGCCGCGCTACATCAACACCCAGCTCGAGCGAGGCTGGAAGGACGCCGAAAACGGGCGCAAGGTGGCCGCCGTCACCCAGCTCGAGTTGCGGCCTACCCCTGTGCGGCTGTCTCAGACCTGGCTCGAGGGGGTCAATCTAGCGCTGATTCAGGGTGGAAGCCCCATGAGTTTGCTGACCTCCGGGCGGCGTGGGGTAGGCGAGTTTATGCACGCGGTGGGTGCAAAAGCGGGCATCAACGGAAGCTTTTTTACCGACGCTCTAATTGCTTCCAATGACAACACCATGATTGGCCCGCTGCTGACCCGTTCGCTCGAGGGAGCCAGACAAGTCATTTTCAGGCCCGAAGAAAACCCTGGTTTGCTTTCGCGCATTCAGCAGCGCCCCTTGGTGCTGTGGAGCCGCAACCAATTTATGATGGTGCCGTTTCAACCGGACAGCATGAACACCCGTGCGGCCCTCGAGCGGTTGCTTCCCGGCGTCAGCGACGCTTTTCTGGGTGGGGCCTGGATTGTACACAAGGGCCTGCCCAGAAGTGCAGACCAGCTCGAGCCGTTTGTTCCGCGTGACGGCTGGGAGCGCCGTCCCAGAGTTTTTCTGGGCATCACCAGGGACGGTAAGATGGCACTGGGCGCGTCCACCTCGGCGGCTTCCACCGAAATGCTGGCCCGTGCAGCCTCGAGCGCGGGTGTAGAGGAAGCCGTTTTGCTGGATTCCGGCTACTCCACCTCACTTATTTTTGGCAAACAGATTGTGGCGGTGGGCCGCGCCCGCGCCGCTCAACCCTCGAGACCCGTACCCCACGCCATCGTTTTGATGGACACGGCTGGAGTCTCGAGCCGTTAAAAGAACTTAGTTCGGGTTAAAGTTTCCAGCTCATTTCTCTCTTTTCTTTCGGTTCTTTCGGTTCTTTCGGTTAAAGCACTTTTCACTACCATTGCACCACTTCCGGTTCTCCCGCAAATGATGGGGTCTAACTCATGAGAACCCGGCAACGCAGCAACTTAAACCCCGTTCTTCCATAGCCTTGACGCTTGAT
>JACMOA010000099.1 GCA_014378225.1 Deinococcales bacterium
CAGTTGGTTTCCCCGTCGCTGGCGACAGACGCAGCAATCACCACTCCGGCTATCACTGCCGCCAGCTCGAAGGGGTTATGCAGCACTAAATCCATCGGCTGACCCACCACCAGCGAAAGCAGCACCAGCAGCGGGGCCACTAGCAGCGCCACCTGAATGGTGCTGCCCAGCGCGATAGTGACGGCGAGGTCCATCTTGTTTTTCATGGCAAACAAAATAGCGCTCGAGTGTTCTGCCGCGTTACCGATGATGGGCAAAATGATGATTCCCACAAAGAATTCGGACATGCCCAGACTGGCAGCCGCTGGCTCGAGCGCCCCTACCAGAAACTCGGACATCAGGGCCACCATCGCAGTTGCACCCAGCAGCACGCCTACCGCAAGGGGGACGCTCCACTTTGCCGTTTCGTGGTGTTCGTCGTCGGCGCTCGAGAGCAAATCCTTGTGGCTGACCAGCGAAAAATAAACATTGGCGGCGTACATCAGAATCAGAATCACAGCGGTGGCAATACTCATAGACAGGTCCACGCTGGCCGGATTCTTTACCCCGGCGTAACCCCTTGCGCCAATATCGAACAGCGCCGGAATCATCAATCCAATCACGCTTACAAACAGCATCGAGGACAGGATACGGGCGTTTTGAGAATTAAACTTTTGCGTTTTGAACTTAAAGCCGCCCAGCAGCAGGGCCAGACCCAGCACCAGCAGCAGGTTGCCCAGAATACTTCCGGTAATGCTGGCCTTGACCACCTCGAGCTTTCCAGCCTGCAAGGCAAAGAAGGCGATAATCAACTCTGTAGCGTTGCCGAACGTGGCGTTGAGCAGGCCCCCGATGGCGCTCCCGGTGCGGGTCGCAATCTCCTCGGTGGCACGACCCATCAGCCCTGCCAGGGGCAGAATCGCCAGGGCTGCGGTCCCAAAAATCAGGGTGGGAGAGGCGTGAATAACCCACTCGAGCAGCATGGCAATGGGTACAAAAATCAGCAAATAGTTTAACATGAGAGCATTGTAAGCCATCCACTCGAGCGGGGTGGAGGGTTAGATGAGTTTTGGGTCAAGAAAGGTTTGGTGAGAGGGTTTTTTCAGCTCGAGTAAGCTGCCCGCAAGACTTCGGCCACTTCAGGACGGGTGAACTCGAGCGGTAAATTATCCCCGGCACGCAATTTTTCGCGCACCTGCGTACCAGACATCAGCAGGTGATGCTCTTTTCCGTGCGGACAGGTGCGGCTCGAGACCAGTTGACCACATTTTTTGCAGTAAAAAGTGTGCTCGAATTTGAGGATTTCGATGCCCAACTCGGCGCTCGAGAAGGCGTTAAAAATCTCCTGTGCGTCGTAAGTGCCGTAATAGTTTCCCACCCCGGCGTGGTCGCGGCCCACAATGAAGTGGGTGCAGCCGTAATTGCGCCTCGAGAGTGCGTGCAAAATGGCTTCACGCGGACCTGCGTAGCGCATGGCGGCGGGGTAAACGCCAAACAGAACCCTTTCCTGCGGATAATAGTGCTCGAGCAGGGTTTCGTAGGCTTTAACCCGCACATGGGCTGGCACATCGTCGGATTTGGTGCTGCCCACCAGCGGGTTCAGGAACAGCCCGTCCACCTGCTCGAGCGCCACTTTATGTAGATATTCGTGAGCGCGGTGAATGGGGTTGCGGGTCTGAAAAGCCACCACGGTTTTCCAGCCGCGTGCAGCAAAAATCTCACGGGTCTCGAGCGGGGTGTAGTGGTGCTCGGGGTAATCTCCTCTCGAGAGTTTGAGCAGTTTCACTTCTCCAGCCAGATTGAGGTCTCCGCTGTCCATCAGCGCGGCCACACCGGGATGTGCGGCATCTTCAGTGCGGTACACTTCGCGGGCCTCACTTGCTTTGTCCGGTTTATATTTCTCCGAAATCTCGAGCGTGCCCACGATTTCGCCTTCAAAGCGCAGGGCAATCAACCCGTTCAGACGTTCAGAATCCTCGAGCGACACGCCCAATGTGATGGGAACGCTCCAGGGCGTGCCGTCCGCCAAACGCATCTGCTCAATCACGCTCAGGTAATCGGCCTGCCCCAGAAAGCCAGTCAGGGGAGAGTAAACCCCGGTGGCAATCAGCTCGAGGTCGGCGTATTGACGCGCACTCAGCTCGAGGGCCACGAGAGCCGTAAATTCCTGTGGGTCGCGCTCGAGAATCCCATTGACCAGAGTTCCGCCGAGCGGAGTGGGAAGAGGATTGATGGTCAAAGAGGTCATTTTTTAGCTCCAGTGTTTTGAGTTTTAGTGTGCTGCTCGGGTGTATTGATATTTAAGGGCGTTGGCTCGACTGTATTGGGTATGGCCTAAACTCCCCAAAAAATCTCATCTGAAGTCTGAAGTCTGGAATCTGATGTCTGGAATCTGAAAATCAAACCGCTTTATCCCCCACCCAAAGTCCGCACTCCACCTTGCCCTTCCCCGCCCAGCGGCCTGCCCGTGCGTCTTCGCCTGAACGTACCGCCCTTGTACAGGGCCAACAGCCCACACTCAAAAAGCCGTCCCAGTACAGAGGATTCACCGGAAGCCCACGCTCGAGGGCGTAAGACTCCAGCATTTCACGGGTGTAGAAGGCCAGGGGGTTGATGCGGGTTCGCCTGCCTTTTGTCAACTGGCCGGTTTCCACGAAGTTAATCTCGGCTCGAGTGCTGGCCTGTTCCCTCGAGCGGGCATTCAGTAATGCGCTCGGTCCAGTTTGCTCGAGGTAGTCGTTTAGCGGCCCGACCTTGCGAGCCGCGCAGCAGCCCTCCACGTCCTCGAGATACTGCGCGGTGTCTGGTAAATGTGCGTTTAAAGTTTTGAACTCGAGCTGAGGGTAACGCGCTGCCAGAGCGTCACGAGTTTTTAAAGTCTCGGGAAAGTGATAGCCCGTGTCCACGAACAACACCTTGCCCTGGTATCCCGCTCGAGCGGCAAAATCTAGCAGGACCACGCCGTTGAGATTAAAGGCGCTGGGCATGGTCAGGTCTGGGTAGGTCTGGATGGCCCACCCTATAACCTCGAGCGGGGAAGTCTCGGGCGTGAAAGGAGCAGGCTCTACACCCTCCAAAGCGGGGTTCATGCGCCTACGGCCTCGCGCACACCCAACGCACCTAGCAGCTTTGATACGCACTCAGACACGCTCGAGCGGTCTGTTCGCAGGTGCAGGTCAGGACTCAGTGGAGCCTCGTAAGGGTCTGAAACCCCGGTAAAGTGCGCGATTTCTCCAGCGATGGCCTTCAGATAAAGCCCTTTCACGTCGCGCCTCGTCACGGTCTCGAGGGAGGCGTCCACAAAAACCTCGAGCTTGCGCGGATACCCGGCCAGAACCTCGTCGCGGGTGTCGCGGTAGGGACTGATGGCGCTGACCAGTACGGTGACGCCGTGCTGCGCCAGCAATCCGGCCACGAACCCAATCCGGCGCACGTTGGTGTCGCGGTCTTCTTTAGAAAACCCCAGACCTTTGCTGAGGTTTTCGCGCACTAAATCGCCGTCCAGAATCTGAACTTTACGCCCTTCTTCGAGCAGTTTCCCCTCGAGCGCACTCACCAGCGTGGTTTTACCTGCCCCCGAAAGCCCGGTGAACCAGACGACCTGTCCTTCTTGTCCCCTCGAGTGTAAGTTCATGCCAGGACCGCCTCTTTTACAGGTTTAGCAAGAATGACGTCTGGAGAAAAACGCTCTGCGCCCACGCGGTCTACAAAATCGGTGAAACTTTCGAGCGTCCCCTTTTCACGTTCAAACTGCTCGAGCACGCCGTTCACGTACTCCTGAAGTTGCGCGGCGGGAATGCGGCCCTTGAGCTTTGCTCCCAGACGCTGTGCAGCGCCTAACGAGCCGCCCAGATGAACCTGAAACACTTCCTCGCCCAGGTGGTTTGCGCCCATAAAGCCCAAATCTGCCACCTGATAGCGGGTGCAGGCGTTGGAACATCCGGTCAGGTTGATGGTTACTGGAACGTCTAAACCTTCAAATTTGCTCTCGAGCGCGTCAATCAATGAAGCGGTGCGGGCTTTGGTCTCGGTGAGGGCTAGCCTACAAAACTGGTTTCCGGTACAGGCGATGGTGGTTCCGCGCAGCGTGGTTTTGGGAGCCAGCTCCAGGCCCTCGAGCGCTTTTGTAACGGCTTCCAGGTCTGGAGCGGTAATATTAGGAATCAGCATGTTCTGGTACGCGGTGGTGCGAATCTCCCCGCTGCCGTATTGCTCGACCAAATCTGCCAGTGCTCGAGCATTATCTGGCGAGATGCGGCCCACCGTGGTTGCTACGGTCAGGTAAAAACGCCCATCTTTCTGCGGATTGATGCCCAGCACGTCCACGCCGCCGTTGGGGGCCACGGGCGCGGCGGGTCCACGCTCGAGGGTACGACCCAGATACTCAGTTTCCACAATCTCGAGGAACTTTTCTGGCCCCAAATCCTTGAGCAGATACTTCAAGCGGCTCTGCTTGCGGTTTTTGCGGTACCCGTGGTCACGGTAAGCACCCGTGATGGCGTGCATCACTTCGAGCACTTCCTCGGGGGCAATGAACACACCCAGACGCCTCGCTAAAAAGGCCACTGCGCCCAGACCGCCGCCCACCCAAACGTCAAAGCCCACCCGTTTTTGACCGTCTGGTCCGTCTATTTCGTGGGCCAGAAAACTGAGGTCGTTAATCAGGTGAATCCCCTCGAGCTGAGGGGTTCCGGTAATGCTGACCTTGTACTTGCGCGGTAGGTCCTGGTAGGCTGGGTTTCCCGAGAAAGTGGCGTCCATTTCTCTGGATAAGGCGTTCACATCAAATACTTCTCTGGCGTCCAGACCCGCAATCGGGCTGGTGATGATGGCCCGCACGGTGTCGCCGCAGGCCCCACGGGTGTGCAGCCCGACGGCCTCGAGCCGGTCAAAAATTTCGGGGATATTCTCGAGCCGCAGATAGTGAAACTGAAACGCCTGACGGTCAGAAACGTCCAGAAAGCCGCGCCCAAAGTCGTCGGCAATTTGGGCAACCACGCGCAGCGCAGCACCCGATAGAGCGCCCCCCGGCACTTTGACCCGCAGCATGAGAAAGTTTTCTTCCTGGGGCCGCTGAGGATAGATGCCGTACCACTTATACAAATCCAGCTCACCCTCGGGAATTTGCTCTATGCCCTCACTCGAGTAACGGTGAATGTCGGCTAGAACGGCTTCAAAAGGGGGTTTGGCTTTTTTTAGAGTCTCGATATCGCTGCTCATGTTAGGTTCACCTCGTACTAAGTGACAAAGATTGTAATCTTTTCAAACTACCAGAATTGTAATCTTGTCTAGATGCACGCTCGAGAGGATATGAGAAAAGAGCGCATGGTCAGCGCCCTTTTGGTTCCAACTCGAGTTTATTTTTACCACCACTGAATTTCTACGCCTGGAAACTCGAGCAGGGTGGCAAACTCGCCCTCGAGTAGAATTTTCTTGCTGCGGTACTCCTCAAGGTGAGGGTCGCGGTACACCTCAAGCTGATTTTTCTTGACATCCAGAATCCAATATTCAGAAATCCCATGACGGGCGTAAAGCAGGGTCTTCAAAGTACGGTCCTTGTTCAGGGTTGCGTCACTCACTTCAACCACTAAAACGATTTCCTCTGGCAGCGGAATCTTACCCGTGTAGCGTTCACGCCGAATGACGGTCAAATCTGGCTGGGGAAAGCTGAACCGTTCTCCAATGGCGATGGGGTTCTGGGGGGATACCATCACCACGCTCGAGAGTTTGAATATCAGCTCATTAGTTAGCCGGGTGACACCTGCATAGTGACCATCGAAGATAGGACTCAAGGGGTAAATCACTCCTTCTAACAGTTCAAAATGCTGGTCTTGTGGCAAAACATCGGTCTCGAGCATGTGAAGAAATTGCTCTACCGTAAAGACATAAGGCAAGTTCAATTCGATAGGACGGGTCTCGAGGAGCGTCATGAAGAAAGTATACCACCCCTACTCGCTCGAGCAGTTCAGTTTTGCTGTCTCAATGCGTTTGTCCCAGTGCGTTTTGTGCGCCCTCGAGCAGCTTGAGGTCAAAAGTTAGAAACTCTACTTGTAACTACTCAGCAGGGTGTATTCAG
>JACMOA010000012.1 GCA_014378225.1 Deinococcales bacterium
GGGCGGCATCGCCAACGCCAGTTTTGACCTCAACCACATCGTTCACAACACCGCCTGGATTCCGGGCCACTTTCACATCACGGTGGGAACCGCCACCACTCTTTCGTTTTTTGGCATCAGCTTCTGGTTGCTGCCGCACCTGACTGGAAAGCCGCTGTGGAACCCAAGGATAGCGCTGTGGTCGGTGTGGACCTGGTTTGTGGGCATGATGGTTTTTGCGGTGGGAATGCACTGGCAAGGACTGTTGGGCATTCCGCGCCGCGCCTACATCTCGAGTTTGCCTGCCGAGGTATACGCGGACGGGGCCAGGATTCCGATGGCCCTCACCGGAGTCAGCGGCGTGATTTTGCTGGTGTCTTCGGTGCTGTACTACCTGGTGCTGGCCCGCACCCTATGGAGTCGGGAGCGCAACCTCGAGACCGCTCCAGAAATTCCCTTTTCCGAGATTCTCTCGAGCGCTAAACCCGTGGGCATTCAAAAGTTCATTGACGATGTGGGCTTGCTGTTCTGGATTGCGGCGGCACTGGTGCTGGCGGTGTATCTGCCCACTCTGCTCGAGATTTACAACAACCCCAATCTGGTGAAAGGCTGGAAACTCTGGTGAGATGCTCGAGGGCGTAAAAAGTGAGAATGCATTCTTGCCTTTGAGCGCTGAAACCCTGTTGAAAGCCGTTTTGTATCTCGCATCCAGCAGAAAAGACAATTCTCAAGTCTTCTCGAGCCATCGGGAAGACTTTTTTGTAGCTCAAAGGGTCATTCATAAGCCACTCTGCTAAACTCTCCCCATGACCCTCGAGCAACTCAACGCCCTCGAGCACGCCGAATTCGTACAAACCCTGTCCGGTATCTTTGAGAACTCGAGCTGGGTGGCGCAGGCGGTGTTCAAAGAGCGACCTTTTCCGCATGTCTCCGGTGTGTTCCTGGCGATGGATTACGTGGTGGAGAGTTCGAGTGAAATTCAGAAACTGGCCCTGATTCGGGAACACCCGGATTTAGGGAGTCGCCTGAAGATGTCGTCTGAAAGCGTGCTCGAGCAATCCAGTTTGGGACTGCACAACCTGCCTCCAGAGTTGTTCGAGCGCTTTTCTCAGGCCAATCAAAAGTATCAAGCCAAGTTTGGTTTCCCGTTTATTATCTGCGTTCGCAATCAAAGTGGCGTTCAAGAGGTGCTCGAGGCGTTTGAAACCCGTCTGAAAAATGGACTCGAGCGAGAAAAAGGGGCTGCGCTTTACGAGATTTCCCAGATTGCACTCCACCGCTTGACCGATTTGCTAGAGTCATAAAAGCTTTGTTCCCCTCGAACGTATTGGTTTCACTCGAGGGAAAAAGAGGACGTTCAGAAATTCAAATCAAATTCAGGCTCGAGGTGACGATGAAGACCAGTATCAGCTACGGAAAGATTGGCACGACCTTTCAACGCACCTACGCCCAGCCCCTGAGCGGCATTGCGTCCATCCCAGAGTCCGAATTCAGCGGTAAACCTAATATTGTGCTGGCCTGCTCGGTGGGTGTGGAGGTGTTTGGAAACAACTTTTTGCCCGCCTACACCGACGGCGACAACCGGATGCTGGTGGCCACCGACACCATGAAAAACTTTATCCTGCGCGAAGCCGCCCACTTTGAGGGCAGTACGCTCGAGGGTCTGCTTTACTTTCTGGGCCAGAAATTTCTGGAAACGTACCCAGTGATGGAATCGCTCGAGATGACCGGAAGAGAATTTCCCTTCCAGGCGGTGCGGGTTCCCTCTGAAGGTGGCTTCGTCGAAAGTGAAGTGCTGTTCAACCATGTGGAGCAGGACGTCAGTACGGCAGTGATTCGGCTCGAGCGGGAAGATGACGGCGTAAAAGTGGTGTCTCATCGCTGCTCGAGGGACGGGTTCAGACTGCTCAAGGTGTCGGGCAGCAGCTTTGCCGCCTTCATGCGAGACGATTACACCACCCTGCCAGATTACGAGGACCGCCCACTATTCGTGTACATGGACCTGGGCTGGACCCACTCGAGCGCTGAGACCTTACTGGCTCAGGGCGCAGGCTACGTTCCCGGTGAACAGATTTCAGACGTGTGTAAAGCTGTTTTTCACGACCTCAACTCGAGGAGCATTCAGGAACTGATTTATGTGATGGGGAAACGCATTCTCGAGCGCTTTCCGCAACTGCAAAGCGTGAGCTTCGATTCGGAAAACCACACCTGGGACCGGGTGACGGTTCACCCCATTGAGCCTAAAATTCGGGTGTACTGGGAGCCGAAGCGAGCATATGGGCAGCTTCGGTTGGTGCTCGAGAGGGAGTAGCGGGTTTTCGGTTTTCAGTAGTCGGTTTTCAGTTATCGGGGTTGCGCCTCCGGTGGGTTATTGGTTTTAAGTTCCTGGTCAGTTTGAAGTTGAGCGCTCAAGAACAGCCCAACCAATTACCAATTACTAACGACCCGCCGGAGGCGCAACTCCTTCCAGCTAAACAGTGTGAACCTATGAAAATAGCAGTTTTTACCGACGTACACGGCAATCGTTTTGCGCTCGAGGCGGTTCTTAAAGAGATAGAACTCGAGAAGCCCGACTTAATTCTTAATTTAGGGGATGGGGTGTGGGGAAGTGCGGACCCGATGGGAGCCTGGAGGTTACAGCAGAGCTGTGGAGCGCTCGAGGTGCGGGGAAACACCGACGAGTACGTGATGGCGGAGCCGGATTCGCTCGAGGGGTCAAAGTCTTACACACAGTGGTTGCAGGCGCAACTGACGCCGCAGGTGGCCGAGCATCTTCGCACGGTTCCCGTCAATAGAACGGCGCTCGAGGGTCAGATTTTGGCCACGCACGGCACGCCCAACGACCCCTGGACCGCTTTTTTCAACGAGAGTTATCAGCAGCAACTGGGGCGGTTGGCTCCATATCCCGGCGTGAAAGTGGTGTTGGTGGGACATACCCATAACGAGCTGCTCGAGGTGCAGGACGGCATCACACGGGTCAACGTGGGCGCGGTCTCTAGGCAAAAAGACGGAGACCCCTGGGCGCGTTGGGTTCTGCTCGAGCAAAAGGGAACCCGCTTCAACGTGACTTTCAGGCGGGTAGAGTACGACGTGGAAGCGGCGGTGCGCTGGATTCTCGAGCACTACCCAAACGGGGAGCGCGAGGCCGCACAACTGCGCTCTGGGAGGGCTTAAAGTGGGAAGACTCACCACGCATGTGCTGGATACCGCCACAGGAGTGCCTGCGAGCGGAATGCAGGTGGATTTGTTTCGGCTCGAGGGGGCAGAGCGGATTTTGCTCAAAATTGTGCAGACCAACGCGGACGGGCGCTTGGAAGGTTCCTTGCTCGAGGGTTTTGAGTTAACCACGGGCATGTACGAACTCGAGTTTCATGTGGGCCATTACTTTGCTGCAATGGGAGCCGCAACAGGACCAGACCCGCGCTTTCTCGAGGTGGTCCCGGTGCGCTTTGGGGTCTCGGATACGGACGGGCATTATCACGTTCCCCTGCTGGTTTCCCCTTTTGGCTACAGCACCTACCGGGGAAGCTGATGATTCACTGGGAAGCCCGCGAAGCCGCAAAACGCGTGCTCGAGCGCTGCGACCTTCTGGGCGCACTGTCCGAGTCGCCAGACTCCTTGTGCCGTACTTTTCTTTCACCGCCCATGCGCGAGGTCCACAAACTGCTGCTCGAGTGGATGAGAGAAGCGGGGCTGACCGCGCACCTGGACGCAGTGGGCAACGTGCGCGGCAGGCTCGAGGGGATTCGGTCCAGCACCCTGGTTGTGGGGTCTCATGTGGATACCGTGCCAGACGCAGGAAAGTACGACGGCGTGCTGGGCGTGTTGCTGGGCATCGAAATCGCTCGAGTGGCGTCCCAAACGCGGCCCCACCATTCGCTCGAAATCATCGCTTTTTCGGAAGAGGAAGGGGTGCGCTTCGGCTTTCCTTTTATCGGCTCGAGCGCGGTGAGCGGCAGTTTTGACCCGGCGTGGCTGACCAAAGTGGACGCTGCGGGAATCACCCTCGAGAAAAGCCTGGTTCAGTTTGGCCTGGACCCGCTCGAGATTCCGGGCGCTTGCATTCCCTCGAGCAAACTGTTAAGTTATTTTGAAATCCACATCGAGCAGGGTCCCGTGCTGGAGAGCCTGGACGCGCCGCTGGGCGTGGTCACGGGTCTGGTGGGTCAGAGCCGCCACACCCTCGAGTTTTCTGGACGGGCCGCGCACGCCGGAACCACGCCCATGAATCTGCGGCGCGACCCGCTCCCCGCAGCGGCAGAATTTGTGCTCGAGGTGGAGCGTTTGGCCCAAAACACCGAGGGCCTGACCGCCACCGTCGGGCGGCTCGAGACCGTGCCGGGAGCCGGAAACGTGATTGCTGGAATTGTGAAACTCAGCCTGGATGTGCGCCACGCTTCGGATGTGGTGCGCCTACTTTCGGTCAGCAAGTTGCTGGAATCGTCCCGTCATATTGCAGACACTCGAGGACTAAAGTGCAGCATCATAGGGAACCTCGAGCAAAACGCCGTTCCCTGCGACCTGGCCCAGAGCAGTCGGCTGGTGGGCGCGGTGCTGCACGGCGGTCTCACGGTACACCGCCTGCCCAGCGGCGCAGGTCACGACGCGATGACTTTTGCGCCGCTGTGTCCCGTAACCATGCTGTTTATACGCTCTCCTGGCGGCATCAGCCATAACCCGCTCGAGTCGGTGCTCGAGAGCGATGTGGAAAATGCGCTCGAGGTGGGCGCAACCTTTGTGTGCGACATCTTGGAGGACGCCAGTGCTTGATTGGGTGGTGCGCGGCGGCTCCATCGTTCGCTCGAGCGGGGTAGAACGTGCAGATTTGGGCGTTTCAAACGGGAAAATTGTCGAGATTGCCCCAGAAATTCGCTCGAGCGCCGCTGAAGAATTGGATGCTCGAGGGCTACACCTTTTTCCGGGCGTGATAGACGTTCACGTTCACTTCAACGAACCGGGCCGCGAGGACTGGGAAGGCATCGAAAGTGGGTCTCGAGCTTTTGCTGCCGGGGGTGGAACCCTATTTTTCGACATGCCGCTCAACTCGAGTCCGGTCACAGTGGACGCAGCCAGTTTTGCCGCCAAGCTCGAGCGGATGTGGGAAAAAAGTGCTACCGATTTTGCGCTCTGGGGCGGTCTCACCCCGCAAAACCTGAATACGCTCGAGGATTTGGCCCATTGTGGAGTGATTGGTTTCAAAGCGTTCATGTCCAACTCTGGCCTCCCAGAATTTGACCATGTGGACGATTGGACCCTGCTCGAAGGGATGAAAACTGCCGCCCGTCTGGGCCTGCCTGTAGCGGTTCACGCCGAAAGCGACCCCATCACGTCCGCTCTCAGCGCTCGAGCACGTCTGGAAGGCCACACGTCCATTCAGGACTATCTGGAGTCCCGTCCCGTTCTGGCCGAACTCGAGGCTGTTTCCCGTGCGTGCTTATTTGCTCAGGAAACCGGGTGCAAACTCCATCTGGTTCATCTCTCGAGCGGGCGTGCCGTGGTTCTGGCTTCTGAGTTTCGCGCTCGAGGGGTAGATGTCACCCTCGAGACCTGTCCACATTATCTGTGCTTCACCAACGAAGATTTGGAGCAGTTGGGCGCGGTTCTGAAGTGCGCTCCTCCGGTTCGGAGCCGTACAGAACGTAATTTGTTGTGGTCTAACCTCGAGCATCTGGACCTCATCGGCTCCGACCACTCGCCCGCACCGCCTGAGATGAAGTCCTCGAGCGATTTTTTCGCTATCTGGGGCGGCATCTCTGGGGTTCAAAGCACCCTCGAGAGCCTGCTCACTGAAGGCTTTCACAAAAGGGGTGTTCCCCTCGAGCGAATTGCCCACCTGGTTTCACGCGGCCCTGCCCAGCGCTTTGGTCTAAAAGGGCGCGGTCAGCTCCAGCCAGGATTTCAGGCCGATATTGCCCTGGTAGATTTGAACCGGGAATGGACCCTGGAGAAGGAAGATTTACTTTATTGTCACAAACAAAGTCCGTATGTAGGGCGCACTTTTCAGGGTAAAGTGGTGCGTACCCTGGCTCGAGGGCGCACGATTTTTCAGGAGGGTTTGGGGGTTTTGGACGCTCGAGGAGAGTGGGTTTCTGGGCGCTAAGTTTTCGTTATTGGTTATCGGTGTTGCGCCTCTGGTGGGTTTTTGGTTCCTGGTAATTGGTTGGTTTGCTCTCGAGCGCTCAACATCAAACCAACCAAAAACCAACGACTAACGACCCGTGAGCAGGCCCCCTAGGCGGCGAGGCCCCACGGGGTGCTGTACTCGCCAAGACAGTGCCGTTTTGCTCAAAAAAGCCGGAGGCGTTCTCCTATCCTCGAGCACGCCCAAAAAAGGACAACTTATGCAACATCTCGGATTCACCCGCTCGAGCGTCAAATCAGACCACTCCCTTCTCACCCCGGATACCTTCGTTCGTGCGCCGTTGCCCGGATTTACGGGTGCCACCTGCATTGTTCACATCGCGCCGCAATTGGGAGCGGGCTTTGTGCAGTACACCGCCGAACTCGAGGATGGGGGGAAGTTTGGCCCCGCACCGTCTGCCACCTCACGCTTTGTTTACGTGCTCGAGGGTGAACTCACCCTCACTTTGGACGGTGAACTTCACACGCTCGAGGCCGACGGTTACGCTTTTTTGCCGCCCGAAGTGGAACACACCCTGGTCTCGAGTGGAATAGCTCGAGCGATGACGATTGAAAAAGTCTATCAGCCACTGGACATGGAAGACGACCCTCAAGCTGTAGTGGGAAAGGCGCTCGAGGTCGTGTCTACCGCACTCGCTGGAAACGAGAGCGTTCAGGTTCAGATTCTTTTACCAGAGCATCCTTCGTTTGATTGCGCGGTCAACCGCATGACCTTTCAGCCGGGAGCGTCGCTTCATATGGTCGAGATTCATGTGATGGAACACGGTTTAACGATGCTCGAGGGTGGTGGAACTTACCGTCTGGGAGACTGCTGGTATCCAGTTTTGAGAGGGGACATCATCTACATGGCTCCGTACTGTCCACAGTGGTTTGGTGCGCTGGGAACGGCACCGAGTAGTTACCTGATTTACAAAGACTGGAATCGTCACCCGCTCGAGTGAGAAATCTACCCAATGGTAACAATTGTGGTACCATACCTGGGAAATCAAGGAGCCGAGGTGAGGGTCAAAGACATGAAGCGGCTCTATGGGGCAGCGGGTTACACCTTCAAGCGACAGGGGAAAGGCGACCACGAGATTTGGCACAATGAGCGCGGTGAAGTGCAAGTATTTGACGGTAAAGACAGCGACGATATAGATAAGGGTCTCGAGCGGGCTATGTTGCGTAGATTGAAACCAAAGAACGATTAAGGCAATTTGCGGAAGTACTCCGCCGGGGCGAAAGACTTCCCGACTAACAGGAGTGTCAACATGAAGGCGTTTTTTACGATAATGGAGCCAATGGGCAGTCTGGCCCGAAAGGTGCCGTTTAGAC
>JACMOA010000100.1 GCA_014378225.1 Deinococcales bacterium
TGTAGGCGGTGGCGGCCTGCTGCGCAATGGCACTCGAGATATTCCCTCCGCTATCCAGCGAGGATCCGTCCACACTGCGGGTCACAAAATAGGCGGGCAGCACCTGAAGCAGCGGCACCAGCACACCCATAATGATGGCGAGTATCCAGAAGCGCTTCTTGAAATGGGCTTTTCTAAGTTCGGCCAACATGACCCGGAAAATCATGCTTTCACCCCACCGCTTTGAGTTGAACCTTCCACTCGAGCCGGAGCCAGGGTTTTGTCGCCCACTGCCCGCAAATAAATCTGCTCGAGCGACTCCACATCGGGCCGAAGTCCTAAAAGCGGCAGGCGGTGCTCTACCATCAGCGGCGCAACCCGGTAGAGGTCGTCGTGCGCGATTCGGGCCACCACAGTTCCTCCTGCGTGGGTAAAGGCTTCCTGCACCCAACTTTGATTCTGCATCAGCTCGAGCGCCTTATCGGTTTCAGGAGTATCGATGTTCATGCTCACACCCTCTGCGCCCAGTTGATTGAACAGCTCGCGCACCGGTCCATCGGCCTGAATGCGGCCTTTGGCAATAATCAGCACTCGAGGGCAGATTTTTTCCACTTCCGCAAGAATGTGGCTCGAGAGCAGCACTGTCATTCCGGTGCTGGAGATGTCCCGAATCAGGTCGCGCATATCGGCCACGCCCTGCGGGTCCAGGCCGTTGGTGGGTTCGTCCAGCAAGAGTACATCGGGTTCGGTCATCAGTGTGCGGGCCAGCCCCAGGCGTTGCCGCATTCCCTGCGAGTACGCCGAAACGCGGCTATGCCGCCGCTCGGTCAGTCCCACCCGCTCGAGCGACGCGCCCACCATCCGCTGAGGAATTCCCGCCAGGGTTGCGGCGTATCTCAGGTTCTCGAGGCCGGACAGATACGGGTAGAACGAGGGTTCCTCAATCATGGCGCTCAATTTCCCCTCGAGCCGAATCCTGCCGCTCGAGGGCGTAATCAGCCCCGCAATCATCCGCATGGTGGTGGTCTTGCCGGCTCCGTTAGGACCCAAAAAGCCCACCACTTCCCCGCGCTCGAGGGTAAAACTCACCCCTTCAACCGCTTGAAATCCTCGAAAATTCTTGGTGATGTGCTCGAGTGTTAGAGACATGCCGTAGTTTACGCGGTGAGGGTCTGAGGGGTTGCTGTGGGTGCTTCGTCTGACTTAGAACGACCCCCCTTCTCTTTTGTGCTCTGCGTCTTGGACAAAACGGCACCTGCCGGGCCTGTCCGCTTAAAAGAATATCCCCCCTACAAAGCAGGGGGGAACTCGGAACCGTATGGCTCGAGGTTTTAAATTACCCCCCTGTAAAACAAGGGGGTAAAACAGGGGGGTCTTGCGTGTAAGCACAAGGGGGTCTTTCCCGCTCGAGCGCCAAGCGTTCCCAAAATGTAACCCCAGCACTCTCACTCCTCGGTGTCTTGTGCTATATTGCGGTGCTACGCCCAGCACACCTGTCCCAATTTGGGGTCAGAAGTGCTCGAGAATATTTCTATTTGGTTTCTTTCAAGTTTTAACTTTGCGAGGACTCTACCATAACAGAAGTGCGCGTTACAAACTTTTAAATCGCTCGAGCGGAGAGAGGGCCATCACGGTCTTCTCTTTCCGTGTTGTTTGCTTGTGTTGAGCAGTTATTAAGGGTTGGAGTAGGGTCGTTATCCACGATGGGCAATGACGGTCTTTTCCACTCGAGCGAATAAGTATCTGGGACAATGAAGTTCCTCAAATTTCTAAAGACTTTTCTGACCCTTAACCGGGCGTGGTAAAGGGTCAGAAAAGCCAACACCGGGAGTAATGAATGAGTCAGCCCATCGAGCGCTTTGGTGACATCACCGAGGTCATAGAACTTCCCAAGTTAATCGAAACTCAAATCGATTCGTTCAATCAGTTCCTGCAATTGGGCAAATCTGCTGCCGAGCGTGAAAACACCGGCCTTCAGAGCGCTTTCAAGGAAATCTTTCCGATTGACGAAACCGATAAAAACCGGGGAGCTGGTCTGGTGCTCGATTTCCTCGAGTACACCATCGCCGAGCCGCAGTTTACCCCCGAGGAGTGCCGCGAAAAAGACCGTACTTACGACGCTTCGCTGTACGCCAAACTCCAACTGATTCATAAAGACACCGGACTCATCAAGGAAGATAAGGTCTTTTTAGGTGACCTGCCGCTGATGACCCGTGACGGCAGCTTCGTGATTAACGGCGCAGACCGGGTAGTCATTTCGCAGATTCACCGCTCGCCGGGTGTGTACTTTACCCGTAGCTTCAGGGGCGTCAAAGAAGTCTTTACCGCCGCCATCATTCCCATGCCCAAGCGCGGTCCCTGGATTGAACTCGAGTTCAACAACAGCGGCGTGCTCGAGATGAAGGTCAACAAGCGCAAGTTCCCCGTTTCTATGTTGCTGCGCGTGCTGGGCATGAACGACAACGGGATTAAAGATTTGTTTGGCAGCTACGGCGACGCCGAAATGGTTGAAGACAAGGCCAGTGGCATGAACGCCGACGAGGCCCTGCTGCGCTTGTTTACCGTGCTGCGCCCCGGAGACCCACCCAAGCGCGACAAGGCGATTTCTTACCTGCACAGCCTGCTGGCAGACCCCCGCCGCTACGACCTTGGAGAGCCGGGACGCTTCAAGATGAACCGCAAGCTGGGCATGAAAAGTGAAATCAAGACCCTGCTGACCTTCGAGGATGGCGTGTTCGGAGACGCTGGACTCATCGAAACCCTGAAGTATCTGCTGGCGCTGGGCGCTCGAGCGGGTGAGTATAGTGGCCTCGAGAATAAAGTGGAAGTTGGTTACGACGACATTGACCACCTGGGTAACCGCCGCATTCGCACCGTGGGCGAACTGTTGGCTGACCAGTTGCGGGTAGGCATGGGCCGGATGGCCCGTGGTGTGCGCGAGCGGATGCTGCTGGGCAACCCCGACGCTGCCACCCCCGCCAAGTTGGTCAACAACCGTCCCATCGTGGCTGCCATGCGCGAGTTCTTCGGGCGCAGCCAGCTCAGCCAGTTTAAAGACCAGACCAACCCACTGGCCGAACTGCGTCACAAGCGCCGGATTTCCGCGCTAGGACCAGGTGGACTGACCCGTGAACGTGCAGGCTTTGACGTGCGAGACGTTCACCGGACCCACTACGGGCGGGTTTGCCCCATCGAAACACCAGAAGGCGCAAACATTGGCCTTATCTCAAGCTTGGCTTCGTTTGCCAAAGTTGACGAGCGCGGCTTTATTCAGGCTCCGTACCGCCGGGTGGTAGACGGAAAGGTTCTGAGTGACCAGGACGCGGTGGAGTACATGACCGCCGACATTGAGGACCGTTACAGCATCGCGCAGGCCAATACCCCGCTCAATGCGGACGGTAGCTTCAACACCGATAAAATCGTGGTTCGCAGGCGCGGCGACCCCTTTATCGTGGGTCCTGACGAAGTGGACTACATGGACGTTTCGCCCAAGCAAATCGTGTCCATCTCGACTTCACTGATTCCCTTTCTCGAGCACGACGACGCTAACCGCGCCCTGATGGGTTCCAACATGCAGTCTCAGGCTGTGCCGCTGGTTCGGGCCGAAAGCCCGGTGGTGGGTACGGGTGTAGAAGAGCGTGTGGTGGCCGATTCTGGTACCAGCGTGGTCTGTGACGTTCATGGCGTCGTGGATTATGTAGACGCTCGCCGCATTGAAATCAAACTGCTCGAGGACGCGCCCAAACTGGGCAAAGTCAAAGGCAATATTCACACTTACGACCTGATTCGCTTCACCCGCAGCAACCAGGGCACCAACATGGACCAGAAGCCCATAGTAAAGGTGGGAGATACCGTCAAACCTTTCCAGGCGCTGGCAGATGGACCCGCCAGTGAGCAGGGAAGGCTGGCGCTGGGTCAGAACATCACCATCGCCATCATGCCTTTTGATGGATTTAACTTTGAAGACGCCATCTGTATTTCTGAAGGTCTGGTTCGCAAGGATTTCTACACTTCGGTTCACATCGAAAAAGATGAAATCGAGGCTCGAGACACCAAGTTGGGTCCAGAGAAAATTACAAGGGACATTCCCGGACTGAGCGAGGCCGCACTGCGTGACCTGCACGAAGACGGCATTGTGCGGGTAGGTGCCGACGTGCGCCCCGGCGATATTCTGGTAGGCAAGACCAGCTTTAAAGGCGAGTCCGAACCCACCCCAGAAGAGCGTTTGCTGAGAAGCATTTTCGGTGAGAAAGCAAGGGAAGTGAAGGACACTTCCTTGCGCGTTCGCTCTGGTGAGGGCGGCGTGGTGGTAGGCGCGGTGCGCTTCCGCCGTGAAGATAAGGACGCCGACCTCAAACCCGGTGTGCGTGAGATGGTGCGCGTTTACGTGGCCCAGAAGCGCCGCCTGCAGGTGGGCGACAAAGTGGCAAACCGCCACGGTAACAAGGGCGTAGTTTCCAAGATTCTGCCCCCCGAAGATATGCCCTTCCTGCCCGACGGAACCCCGGTGGACCTGGTGTTCAACCCACTGGGTGTGCCTTCGCGCATGAACCTGGGTCAGATTCTCGAGACCCACCTGGGAGAAGTGGGCCGCCGCCTGGGCATGAAGTTCGTCACTCCAGTGTTTGACTCCGTGACCGAGGGTAAGATTAAAGAAATGCTCGAGGGAACCGCCAGAGACGCGCTCGAGCAGCGTAAAGCCGACGGTCTGGGTCTGGACAAGCGAGAGCGTGAAGTGCTCCAGCGGGCCGGAAAACTGGGTGTGATTACCGGAATTCCCTCGAGCGACGAAGCTTTTGACCGGGCGCAAGTAGAACTCTCGAGCACCGGTAAGAGCGTGCTCTACGACGGACGCAGCGGCGAAGCCATCAGCGGCCCGGTGGTGGTGGGAACCATGTACGTGATGAAGCTCTACCACATGGTGGAAGACAAGATGCACGCCCGCAGCACTGGCCCATACTCGCTCATCACCCAGCAGCCGCTGGGTGGAAAAGCGCAGTTCGGTGGACAGCGCTTCGGAGAGATGGAAGTGTGGGCGCTCGAGGCTTACGGCGCGGCGCACACCCTGCAAGAAATGCTCACCATCAAGAGTGACGACATCGAAGGGCGCGACGCCGCGTACCAGAGCATCGTCAAAGGCGATGAAGTGGCCTCGAGCAACATTCCCGAGAGCTTTAAGGTGCTGGTGAAGGAACTCCACTCGCTAGGTCTGGATGTGGAAGTTCTGGATGATGACAACCAGACTATTGACATTTTCGAGGGTATGTTGCCTAGAAGGTAAGCGGATTCTTGGTTTGTGATTTTGCTTTGAACACTCGAGCGAACGTCACAAATCGGGAATCTGTAGGGACGTTTGGCAGAA
>JACMOA010000101.1 GCA_014378225.1 Deinococcales bacterium
ACGGCAGCCACATCGCTACCTTGCTGCTGACCTTTTTCTTCCGCTACATGCGGCCCCTGATTGAAGGAGGCTACCTGTACATCGCCCTGCCCCCGCTATACCGCATCATGATTGGGCGCGAGAAAAACGGCGAATACCTTTACAACGAAGCCGACCTCAAAGACCGCGTGGCCAAAGCCAACAAAGAAGGCAAAAAGTACGAGATTCAGCGCTACAAAGGTCTGGGTGAGATGAACGCCAACCAGCTCTGGGACACCACCATGAACCCAGAAACCCGCAGCCTCAAAGCGGTCAACATTGACGACCTGCTCGAGGCCAGCGAGATTTTTGAGGACCTGATGGGAACCGAAGTGCCGCCGCGCCGGGAGTTTATTGAACTCAACGCTCGGTATGCTAATTTGGACGTATAAACGTCTGGCGGGGCAATGAGTGATGAGCAATGAGCTAAACCAAAGGCTCGAGAGGGTAGGACTAAATCCCCACCCTCTTTTTTCTTTTCAATCTGCTCGAGCGCTGAAAATCAGAGACCACCGATAACTGAAAACCAACAACCCGCCCGCTCGAGCGCAAAACTACGCGGTCACCCACTCCTTCAAAACCCTCTCGAGGTGAGCATCGTCCAAGTCTCCGCTGTCCGCCAGCGCTTTGATGTGGTCGGTCACGCTGCGTAGGGCGTCTTCCCCGAAGTGTAGACCCAGTTCCCTGGCCTTGTACATGATGGCGTGCTTTCCGGTGATTTTGCTTCCGGCCTGAATCCTGCGCCCCACACCAAACACTTCGGGGGGAATGGCCTCGTAGGTACCGGGATTGAGGTACAGCGCCTTGAGGTGCATTCCGGCTTTGTGGTTGTAGGCAAATTCTCCGGTGAGGTAGTTATTCCAGGGAATCGGCAGGCCCACCATGCGGGCAATCATGGCGTCCAGTTCCGGCAGCATCTCGAGATTGTATTTGAGCATCAAGCCCTCGGGGTCCAGGGTCCACATCCGGGCCAGAAACCCGCCTAGCGGCGTGATTCCGTTGCGCTCTCCGATGCCTAAAATACTGGTGTCAATGTGGGTCGCGCCCGCCTCCACCGCTTCAAAAGCGTTGGCGACTGCACAGCCGGTATCGTTGTGACCGTGAAACTCGATGTCGCAGCTCACGGCGCGGCGCACCTCGCGCACCAGGGCGTACACCTGACGCGGGGTAGCCACGCCCACCGTGTCGGCCAGACCCACCCGGTCCACGCCTATCTCGTCCACGGCCTTGTAAACCCGGAGCAAGTCGTCCTCGCTCGAGCGGAAGGTGTCCTCGGCAGAGAAGCGTACCATCACACCCTGAGATTTGACAAAAGCAATCACTTCCCGCGCTTGGTCAATAATCTGGTCAATGCTCTTGCCGTGCGAGAACTCACGCAGGTAGCTCGAGGTGCCGAACAGCAAATCCAGGCCGTGAACTCCAGTGTCAATGGCTCTTCTGGCGTCTTCCATCGCGCAGCGCACATGGGTGATGATTTTGGCCTTGAGGCCCGCGCCCACAATCGCTTTAGCATCGGTCTGACTCTGCGGACTGGCCATGGGGGTGGTCAACTCGAGAAATTCCACTCCAAAAGCGTCCAGCGCCTTTGCAATCTCCATTTTATCGCCAAAAGAAAAATTGGAGCGGGCAAACTGCTCGCCTTCGCGCAGGGTACTATCAATAATGGCCCAGCGAGTGGCGGGCAAATGCACTTCAGCGGGTTCTCGCTCGGCTCGAGCCTTAACTTTTCCCTCGAGCGTATAAGTATCGTTCATGTCACTCCTGATTGGCTCGAGCCGCAGGAAACTCTCGAGCAGGTATTCTCTTGATGGGTACTATAAATAAAATTCTTACGATTGTCAATAAAATTGGGTAATTGCCTTACATTTGAAAGTCTCGAGGATTGAAAAAAAGGCGAGATTTCAAGTCTTACCCTTCTGGTCGCTCAAGTGCCTGCTCCACCACATGCTTTCTGGTTTTCCCACTGGCTCCCGAGACCAGAATATTCATAAGTTCCTTCTAGAGCGCCCTTTTTCAGAGCACTCCGCTCTCAGAGTATCAAACAAGAATTCACGATATAAAGTAGTTTCACAAAAGTGAATAGCTTCATGTCTCCAAGCAAACAGCGCTCAGACAGCTTTTATCCATATGTTTCCTCGAGTACAAAAGGCGGATGCACTCGAGAAGTTTTGAGCCTACACCCGAGCCATCACCTCAAAGGCTTGCTCTTGACACGCCCCAGCGTGCAAACTGTGCAGATGGCCCTTTTTGATTTCCCACTCGAGCAGCTTCAAAAGTACCTTCCCCCCCGTGACGAACCGCAGGATTTTGATGCTTTCTGGACTGAAACCTTGCAGGAAGCTCGAGAGTTTCCAATAGGCGTTCAGCTCGAGCGAGTAGATTACGGCCTTAAAACGGTAGATATTTTTGATGCAAGCTTTGCCGGATACGCGGGTCAGCGCATCCGGGGCTGGTATATCCGCCCTCGAGATATTCAAGAAAAGCTGCCCTGTGTGGTCGAATACCTCGGGTACGGCGGGGGCCGTGGTCTGGGCCTCGAGCGTCTGCTGTATGCCTCAGCAGGCTACGCCTATCTGCTGATGGACACGCGGGGACAGGGCGGCGCGTGGCAGTTTGGCGACACGCCCGACATGGTTCCGCTCGAGCTGGCTGAGACTGGGGGCGGTCAGCATCCCGGCTTTATGACGCGGGGAATTTTGAATTCTCGGGCTTACTATTACCGCCGAGTTTTCACCGATGCGGTGCGGGCTGTGGACGCCGCTCGAGCGCTCGAGGGAGTAGATTCTTCACGGATTGCGGTCACAGGAACTTCTCAGGGCGGCGGCATTTCCTTAGCCGTGGCAGGGCTGGATTCGGGCGTGGGGGCCTGCCTGCCGGATGTCCCGTTTTTGTGCCATTTCAAGCGAGCGACAGAACTAATTGACACCCATCCCTACGCCGAAATCTCCAACTATCTACGCATTCACCGGGACAAACTCGAGCGGGTTTTTCAAACGCTGAGCTATTTTGACGGGCTAAATTTTGCCGCTCGAGCGCACTGTCCCACCCTGTTTTCGGTGGGATTGATGGACGACGTTTGTCCACCCAGCACAGTGTACGCAGCTTTTAACCACTATGCAGGAAGCAAAGAAATGCGGGTCTATCCCTACAACGGTCACGAAGGCGGCGGGGAAGTTCAGGCGCTCGAGCGGTTGAAGTTTTTGGGTCAGTTGTGGGAATAGCGCAAACCTCGAGCACGCCAAACCCATTCATATCCAAAGAAAAAGTTAAGAGAAAGCTCGAGCGCAACACTCGAGCTTTCTCTTAACCTCAAAATCTCAATCTACAGCCATCGCCAGTTCCGGCTCGAGCTGCTCTACATTTGCGCCCAGAGAGCGCAAACGGGCAGCCAGGTTTTCATAGCCCCGGTTAATGTACTGCATTCCCTCAATGGTGCTGGTTCCCTCGGCAGCGAGGGCGGCAATAACCAGTGCGCCCCCGGCCCGGATATCAGCAGCCCTTGCAGTAGTGCCGCGCAGAGAACCGCCACGAATGACCTGTACATGGTCATGGACTTCGATGCTCGCACCCATGCGCCGCATCTCGTTGACGTGGCTGCGGCGGTCACTGTAAATCTTGTCCACGACCACAGCGGTTCCCTCTACAGTGCTGAGTAAGGCGCACATTTGCGGTTGCAGGTCGGTGGGAAAGCCAGGGTACTCGCTGGTGGTCAGGTCCACCGCGTGCAGCTTGGTGCCCCTGGCGTCCACCATCACAGTATTCCCATTGTCGAGAATGTTCACGCCCATCTCGGTGAGCTTGCCCACCAGCGCCCGCAGATGCTCGAGGCGCACGCCGCTGAAGGTTACGCAGCCACGGGTAGCGGCCACCGCAATCATCATGGTTCCAGCCTCAATGCGGTCTGGGATGATTTCATACTCTCCCCCACTCAACGCTTCCACACCCTGAACAGTGATAGTGTGGGTTCCTGCACCCCTAATATTGGCCCCCAAGCTGTTTAAAAAATTCGCCATGTCCACCACATCAGTGTCAATGCTGGCATTCTCAAGCGTGACATTGCCTCCACCCAGCACACTCGAGAGAATGGCGTTCTGGGTGGCTCCCACAGTCAGCATCTCAAACACGTAGGTGCCGCGTGGGGCGTGGGTGCGAATGGCGTGAAAAGACCCCTCGAGTTCGGAAATCTCGAAGCCAAAGGCTTTCATAGCCTTGATGTGCTGGTCTACCGGGCGGTCTCCCCAGGCGCAGCCCCCCGGCATTCCCACCGTAGCCACTCCCGCTCTCGAGAGCAGCGCTCCCAGAATGCTGAACGAGGCCCGCATCTTGCTGACCAACTCAAAAGGAGCCTCAGTACTAGCAAGCTCAGGGGTGTGGAGCAGGAGAGTGTGCTCTCCCAGCCAGGTGAAGTGGGTTCCCAGACTTCCCATAATCTCGAGCAGGTTGAAGATGTCGCTCAAGCGTGGAACCCCATACAGGGTGACCGGCTGGCAGGTAAGCAGGCTCGAAACGATGATGGGCAAAGCAGCATTTTTGCTGGATTGAACCCGAATACTACCTGCCAGGGGGGTGCCACCGAGGATACGGAGAGGGGTGAGCTGCATGGAAAATCCTTTTGGTGCATCAGCTTTAAGCCGAGAGAAGGTGAGTAGAGTACGACTTCATGTCGTCAGTAGCATGTTACACATCATGCTCAGCGCCTGTCTACTCGAGAGGAAAAAAGTTTTTCAGCCTGCTCTCAGTCAAATCTCAGGCTAATCCTCGAGCCTAACGCACAATTTGACCTGCTCATCAGGCAAAGCCTCAAAAAGTCCCACAAGTGTAAAGAAAAGGTGAAGACGTAGGAGTGTTGGCTCGAGCTACAAACCTAGAGCACTGTTCTTGTGTAAGATACTAACTATAGTGACGAATTTTATACTTTCTCTCTCTGTGGATTCGTCGGTTCTAGCCAGCCTTCGCCTCCCGCTCGAGCGTGCCGTTTGAGGCCAGAATTTGAGGAAAAACATGCCAAAAAAAGAGAAAAAACGTTTGCAGGTCGTCATCAGTGAAGAGCAAGACGCCCTGCTGACCGAGACCGCCTATGAGCTATCCAGCCGAGAACGTATCTTTTCTAAAAGTGAGGTGGTGCGCCTTGCTATTCATAATCTGGCTAAGGAAATCAAGGCTGGACACACCAATCTGGAAGAATTAGCGGCCAGCCTAGCGGGGGATGAGGACGAGTGAGTTCTGTAAATTCAAGGTCAAACGCTGAACGCCAAAACCATCCTGGCGTTCAACGTTTGACCTCTTAGTTAAACCACACCTTGTAAGTTAGAGGAGGGACTGAGGAGGGCAAACCGTAACACACCTGAACCCTCGAGGTCGTCCGGTAGCAGGGTCGTTGTGCTGCTCCATTTTTATCAGAGTCCGAACGGCT
>JACMOA010000102.1 GCA_014378225.1 Deinococcales bacterium
GACCCTCTTTTTTGAGGTCTGCAATCTGCTTTTTGTACTCGCCCTTGCGTCCACGTACCACCGGAGCGGCCAGAATCGCACGGCGGCCTTCAAACTGCTCGAGCAACTTCAAGGTCATCTCACTGGCACTCTGACGCTCGATTTTACGGCCACACAGCGGACAGTAAGGCGTTCCGACTCGAGCGTACAAGAGACGCAGATAATCGTGAATCTCGGTGACGGTTCCCACCGTACTGCGCGGGTTGTGGCTGGTAGTTTTCTGGTCAATGCTGATGGCCGGACTGAGGCCCACAATAGAGTCCACATCCGGCTTTTGCATCAAGCCCAGAAACTGACGGGCGTAGGCGCTCAAACTTTCCACATAGCGCCGCTGGCCCTCGGCATAAATGGTGTCAAAGGCTAAGGTGGACTTCCCAGAACCGGATACCCCGGTAATCACCACAAACTGGTTGCGCGGGATTTCCACGTCTATATTTTTAAGGTTGTTTTCCCGCGCCCCGCGCACCACAATGTTACTGTTCAAAAGAAATCCTCCCCATCACGCCCACCCTTTTTCTTGCCCTTTATTCTTACCTCGAGTATACGCCAGTTGCGAATTATGGCGCTCGAGTTCTGCAAATTAACACGCTATTATAACACCTCGAGCGTAAGGGTGAATGGCGCTTTGACTGGAGCAACGGTGGTGAAAGGCGGTGTATAATATTAAGTTTAGCTCGAGGGTTTGCCGCTAGGCCATTTGACGGATGTCCCGTTGTGGTAAGGGGCTATGCTGAATTCATGACTGTACGCTCGAGATTTAAACCCTCTACCCCACTTTTCAGATGGCCTCGGAAAAGCTAGGAAGCGTTTCGTGTGTCCCGCTCGAGGGCGCAGAGTGGGCCAGAGGACGCGGCTGGGCGCTGTGGAAAGCGCTCATTACAATGGCCCAAGACCTCGAGAGCGACCCAGTAAAAGCGAGAGAAGCTCGGCGCGTCATAGATGAGGTGCTCGAGGACCACAAGAAAATCGCTAAACCCTAAATCTCCCGCTCGAGCGCCCTCCCCACCTCTCCCCCGCCCTATACTCGAGCCATGTCCTTCCCCACCCTCATCCTGAACCCCAAGCTCGAAGGGGCCATTGAGCGCGGCCATCCCTGGATTTACCGCGACCATCTACCCAAAAACACGCTCGAGGGCGGCCAACTCGAGGGCGGAGAGTGGGTCAAAGTGGAGGCCGGACGCGCCGAGGCTTACGGCCTGTACGACCTTTCCAGCCCCATTGCGCTACGGATGTTTGGCACCGAGGAACCTCGAGCAGGCATGATTACCCGGCGGGTGGAGACGGCCCTCGAGCTGCGTGCAAGCCTGTTTGACCCCAAAGCCACCAACGCTTACCGACTCCTGAACGGTGAGGGCGATTTTCTACCCGGAATCACGGTGGATAAATACGAGCGCTACGCGGTGCTGGCAACCTACGCAAACGCCCTCGAGCGCCTGATTCTCGAAGTGGTAAAAGGGCTGACCTCGAGCCTGAAACTAAAGGGTATTGTGCGCCGACTGGAAGGAAAACTCGAGCCACTCTGGGGCGAACTTCCCCCGCCAGAACTCACGATTCTCGAGAACGGACTCAAAATCATCGCCAACTTGTACGACGGTCAAAAAACCGGGCTTTTTCTGGACCACCGGGACAACCGATTTTTGCTCGAGCGCGTCTCCAGAAATAAAACGGTGCTGAATTTATTTTCGTACACCGGGGCGTTTTCGCTGTACTGCGCTCGAGGGGGCGCAACTCGAGTGACCAGTGTGGACATCGCACCGCTGGCGATTGAGGACGCACGGCGCAACTTTACTTTGAACGGCTTTGACCCGCTCGAGCACGAGTTTCTAGCTGAAGATTGTTTTGCCCTGCTCGAGCGCTACGCTCAGGAGGGGCGCAAGTTTGATTTGGTGATTCTGGACCCACCCAGTCTGGCCCGCACCAAAGAAAACCGTCATGCAGCGGCTCGAGCGTACAAAAAGCTGAACACGCTGGCGCTGCGCTGCGTGGCTCCGGGTGGGCTGCTAGCCTCGGCAAGCTGCACCTCGCAAATCTCGAGTGAACACTTCAAAGAAATCTTGCTCGAGTCGGCGCTCGAAGGGGGAGTTAGGATGCAGATTTTGCAGGAAAACGGGCAGGCTCCAGACCATCCGGTTCCGGTTTCGTTTCCTGAAGGGCGTTATTTGAAGTTTGTGCTGGGGCGAGTTTTGAAGAGTTGACGGCGCTCGAGCACCCAAAAAAAGGCTCTCCCACTCGAGCGGGAGAGCCTTCGCAAACTTTTGAAACCCGAGTCTATGCGCCGGGAATTTTAAGGCGCTGACCCACCTGAATATGGTCTGGGTTGTCAATGCCGTTCGCTTGAGCAATCTTCATGTAATCGTTCGCGTCACCGTAATAGCGCTGCGAGATGGCGGATAAGGTATCGCCGGATTTGACGGTGTACACCACTTCCTGATTCTCGTCGCGGTCTGCTACCATCGCTTTTACATCCTGCACAATTCTGAGGCCGCTGACGTCCACCGCACTTACGCCGTCCACCATGGCCAGCTTTTTAGCCAAGTTAAACTCGTGCTGCGAGTCCACCGCGCCGCGCAAAAGGATGCTCGAGCCGCGTTGGAGCACGTCAATGGGGTTATCCTTGAGTTCTACGTTGGTAGAAATCGCCCGGTGAGCGCCTTTGGCTAGGGAGCTGGGAATAACAGCGGGGGCCGCTCGAGTGGGCGCTTGCGCGGTGGCTTCATTGAAACTCTCAGAGGAAGCAAAGATTTCCGAACCACTCACGTTTTGAACCGCGTCCTGTGCATTATATATAGCCTGGTCCACTGAAAAGCCCGTATCAGCAGTGTACTGAGCGGTCTCGTCTACTGGAACATCGGGTGTATTGACCGTAATACCCGAAGTGTCCGTGTGCTTGATGCCGTTGATGCCCAGCGTCATAGCCTCGAGCAACTTGACGGCAGACTCGTTGGGAACTTGTCCAGTGAAGTGAGCGGTATCGCCCTTGACGGTGGCCTGTACGCCCCAGCCTGCAATCATGGGGTATTCCTTCATTTCCTCGAGCAAACGGTCCTGCGTAGATTTACCACCGAATGGCCACATAATTTGTCCCTCCTGAGTTGAATTTTGACGTACCCTTCAACGATATGGGAGCGCTCGAGTGAGAAACAGGGGTTGATTTTGAGCATTCCCATAAAGTGTTCTCATGGTGAGCTTGAGTGCGCTCGAGATGAAAGGCAGGGGGCAGGAGGTAGGGGAAAGATGCTCGAGCTAAAAGCTGAATCACCTTTCCCCATCTCCTCTCCCGCCTTATCCCCCCGAGTACCCCAAAACCCGCCGCCACTCGAGGGCCAGGACCCCAAACACCAATCCGGCGTTGGCGTACTGCTCGAGCCGTTCTTGCGCGTCCAGCAAGGCTTCGTCTAGTTTCAGGCGAACTCGAGAGTCAAAGTGGCGGGCCACAAAGCCCAACGCTTCGGGATGCCACAATGGGTCAAACTTTTTCTCGAGCGCGTCGGCGGCACTCAAAGCCTCGAGCATTCCACTTTCCAAACCCTCGAGCAAGGTGTGAGCGTCCGACAGGGCCGCGCGGGCCGCGTCGCGCTCGAGCAGAACTCCCGGTCTTCCGGCGGCAAAGGCCAGAAGTTCCGGGTCTTCTGTGCCCTCGAGCAAGGTCAAGGCCGCGTCCATCTTCCCTTCCGAAACCGGGGGAATGTTCAGACGGGTGCAGCGGCTGACGATGGTGGGAATCACCTCGAGCAGGTCCCGCGTCAGAAAAATAAAGAGCGCGTTGTTCGGCGGCTCTTCTACTACTTTGAGCAGCGCGTTAGCAGCCTCGGCATTGAGGAATTCGGCCCCGTCTATAACCACTACCTTCCGGCGGTAGTGCGGTCCAATGGAGAGCCACTCGAGCACATGCACGTCAAAATCGTGACCGTCGTCTCTCGAGGCGGCTATGGCTTTAATGGGAATGATGGCCCGCCGCGCCGCCCGCCGCGCCGCCTTGCCGCTTCCGGTCTCCAGTTTGGGTCCCACCTCGAGCAAATCCGGGTGGGCTTCACGCAGCAGGGCCGTACAGGACGGGCAAATTCCGCAGGGTTTTTCTGATGTGCTCGAGCAGTTGACCCGAGCGGTCAACCAGTGCGCCAGCTTGTGCTTGCCCAAACGCGGCACTCCCGCCAGCAAAAAAGCGTGCCGACCCTCGAGTTGCGAGAGTTGCTCGAGAATTTGAGCGTGTCCGATGATGCCCAGCGGATTCACGCCTTCACCGTCCTCCTCTCAGTCTCCCCTCCCTCGAGCGGAGCAAACAGCGCCTGCAAATCCTCGGCGGTGATTTTGGAACTGGCCCCGGCGTCGCCCTCGAGAATGCCGCGTGCCAGGTCGGCTTTGCCTTGCTGCATCTGGAGAATACGCTCTTCCAGGCTGCCCTCGGCAATCAGTTTGTATACAAACACCGGCTTATCCTGCCCAATGCGGTGGGCGCGGTCTGTGGCCTGATTTTCTGCCGCCGGGTTCCACCACGGGTCGTAGTGAATCACTGTGTCGGCGGCGGTGAGGTTGAGGCCGACCCCACCCGCTTTGAGGCTGATTAAAAACACATGGGTACTGCCACTCTGGAAAGCGTCAATCTGCGCGGGGCGGTCTTTGGTTTCTCCGGTGAGCTTGCTGTACGGAATACCTGATTCTTTGAGGGTTTCCTCGAGCAGCCCCAGCAGCGTGGCAAACTGCGAGAAAATCAGCACCCGGCGGCCTTCCCCTACCATCTCGGGCAGGGTTTCGCGCAACCACTCGAGCTTGGCCGACACCTGAACCTTGCGGGCCTCGGTGAGCTTGACCAAACGCGGGTCGCAACACACCTGACGCAGTTTGAGCAGCGCGTCGAGGACCATGATGTGGCTGCGCTCGAGGCCCTTCTTTGAGATTTCTTCGCGCACCCGCTCGCTCAAACTGACCCGCAGGGTTTCGTAGAGGTCGCGCTGTGGCCCCTCGAGTTCTAGTTTCACCACCATCTCAGTTTTGGGCGGTAGCTCGGTGGCAACTTCCTGCTTGCGGCGACGCAGCAAGAACGGGCGAACTCGGGCGGCCAGCGCGTCCCGGCGCTCGAGGTCTCCGCCTTTCTCGATGGGGTTGCGGTAAAGCTTGCGGAAGCGCTCGGCGTCGCCCAGAAATCCCGGCATCAGGAAGTGAA
>JACMOA010000103.1 GCA_014378225.1 Deinococcales bacterium
CGTCCATCTCGTCATCGTTTTGAATGCGAAGCGACTTGGCCTTGAGTTCAAAACTGCTCATATGTCCACAGCACTCGAGCCAGATTCCGCGCAAATCACCGTCCAGGTCATCAAAGCGGGCATCTGCAGCCAGCTCTAGGTCTATCCAGTACGGGGTATTTTCGGCCCGCAGGTGATACACCGCTCGAGTCTTGGCTTTTGCGCTCGAGGGGTGCTCTGAGCTGCATTTTTGTAGATGCTTGGTCATAGACGCTTTTTTGCCTTGAAAGCCACACAATTTACAGCTTGCTTCGAGTTGAATTCCAGCCATGTGCCTTCCTCCTGAAACTGAATTCAGACCATTATGCAGGTTCCAGCTCGAGCACAATCACTTCGGCGGGGCAGAAGGTGCGAAAAGGCGGACCCGTGGTTCCCAGTCCCCTCGAGACAAACCCGCGTGCTACGGTGCTATCCGCCCGAGGGTCACTTTCGATAAATCCACGTTGAAAGCGTTCTCCAAAAGCAGAAATCGAATATAGGCCCACATCAAACGGAGCGCGAATCTGCCCACCGTGCGTGTGGCCCGAAAGGGTTAAATTCACGCTCGAGGGAACGTTCGGCAGTAAATCCGGGTTGTGGCTGAGCAAGACAGTGGCGCTTTCCGCTGGAGCCTGCTCGAGCGCCCTCCCTAAGTTCACCACACCCTTCCACAAATCGTCCACGCCTGCCAGGAAAAAATCTGGGCGCAGTTGAACCCCGCTGTTGGTCAGGTATTGAATGCCTACACCCTCGAGCGCCGCAATCATATGTCCCATACCCGCTTCTTTTGTGCCATTTCTGCGGAAGTAGTCGTGGTTGCCCAGCACAGCAAACACGCCCAGCGGAGCCTTCAGCCGAGACAGCTCGAGGGTTAATTTTGCTTCACGCTCGAGCGAACACGCGCCGTCTACGATGTCGCCGGTCAATACAATCAGGTCCGGACTCTGCTCGAGAGTCGCCGTAACCCATCTTTTTACCGCATCTTCCCCGTGCCAGCGGCCAAAGTGCAAATCCGAAAGCTGCACAACTCTGAGCGGACTTTTCAGGCGCTCGAGTGCAACTTTATATCGGCTGATTTGAAAAGAGTGCGAACCCGCCCAACCGAGCGCAGTGGCCCCCAGTCCAGAAACCCCTAGAGTTAGGGCCGTTTTCAGAAAAATGCGCCGAGTCACTCGAGTCATGGCAGGGTTATAACCGAACTTGTGATGAGATAGAATGCTCGAGGGTAAGTCCGACCCAAACGCGGTTTTTGCTCATGGCTCATCACTTGTGGCTCATCACCCTAAAACAACGAAAAAGCGCACCAGATTTCTCTGGTGCGCTTCCCGTTAGTGGTGGAGACGGTGAGAGTCGAACTCACGTCCGCAAACCCTATCAGCAGGTCTCTACGAGCGTAGTCTGTATTTTGTTCTGAAGGGAAGCGCGTCTACAGACAAACTTTCCGCCCTCGATAACTTACTTAATTTCGCTCGAGCCGTAAGTTCTTGAACTCGAGCTAGCCCTTATTTATTACAGCAGCTCAGAACGCTAAAGGCGGTGCTTTCAGAGGGCTGTCGCTGGGATTAAGCAGCGAGGGTTTGAGGACCGAAGTCCAAAACAGTTTTGTTGCCAGTTAATGGCTTGGTGGAGTGATTTACGAGGCCAACCACCATCCTCGGCTCGCCACACTGCGTCTAGTAGCCCACGTCGATACCGTGTCGTCCCCAGACGTAATGAACGAAAAACAGTGTACCATGAACCCTCGGAATATGTATAGAACGAATGCACAATCCCAACTTAGCCAATTGGCCTACTCCAGCGTATTCTCGAGCAACAAGTCATGATTTCACCCCTGCCGCTCGAGGAGTTGCGCTCCCTGCTGGCCCTGCGCTTCACCCCTGGTCTGGGCGCACTGAGAATTCGCGCTTTGATACGGCATTTTGGCAGTGCCGAAGCTGCGTTCGGTGCCAAACTCTCCAGTCTACGGGAAGTGGAAGGACTCGAGGCCAAAAGCGTGGCAGCTATTGGAAAGTTAGAGTGGCTCGAGCGGGCAGACACTGAACTCAAGCGGGTGACTAAGGTAGGCGCATGCCTGATTGGGTACGGCGCACCGGACTACCCGCAAGCCCTGCAC
>JACMOA010000104.1 GCA_014378225.1 Deinococcales bacterium
GTGAAGTCGCTCGAGCACACCCTTATTCAACAGCTCGAGCGCTTGAAGGTGAAGTTGATGATTGCGTTCCCGCGTCCCCAACCAATCCTCGAGAATGTTGGCAGGAACGGACTCTCTCACCTGCTCGAGTCTCCCCTGCTCCACTGCCCCACTACCCTCACGCGCCCTATCCACTCGGTCCATCCACTCCGAAACCTCTCTGAGCCGCGCTCCCCACTCACCGAAATACGGCTTTTCCTCGAGCGGGTCGTCGTCGGAACCCACCCGCACAATCACGCCATGCGCCAGAATTCGCAGGTTGGGGTTCAGGATTTTGAGTTCCTTTAAAACCTCAAGCCGGGAAAGTACGTCCTCGAGCGAATCCGAAACCCGACGGGCCGGAATTAAGCCACCCAGACACAACATCTCCAGGCTAACAATTAACGCGTCTGCATTTGGAGCGTACTCGAGCAGCCATTCCCGTATTTTTAGGGTGTCTCCGGGTTGGTTGAGCTGGTTTAGAATCTCGAGGGGCGGGGAAAGCAGCATGACCCCAGCGGTCCTGGCGAGTTGAAAGGGCAGCTCGAGGGTAGGGGGACGGGTGTCGCAGGGCAGCAAGAGAATGTTCATATTTCTTCTAAAAGCCAAAGAACTTGTTATGGACTTCTTCTGCGTCAATCTCATCAACAATATAGTCTTTTGCTATCATATGCTCGAGAAATTTTCGGGGAAGTCGAAAATTATATTGATGAACATAATAGGTTAAAATTTCACTCCATACGAATAGACCATCGCTATAAGAACCATTAGAAACACTATAAATCATATCATGGCTTATGTCATCAAACGACCTCCCCATAAACATAAAGATAATATGACCGCTATCCATATACGACAATATCTTTTCTTTCTCAGACGGTGGATAAGGATGGTTGATGTATAAACTGATGACACGTCCGACTCCACCCATCCCCATTTGTGTGATGAGAGGAGCACCGTAGGTAGAACTTAGAAACAGCAATTGCTCTGTATTTGTCATTGTTTGTCGTTTTCAGGTCTTAATATCTGTCCCCTGCTCAAAAATCTAAGTCTGCTCTTTCTTGTTGTTCAGTGGGCTGATTGCGCTCGAGTTCACCGTCCCAACTCAAACTCTCGAGCCAATTTTTCCAAAAAGCCTGCCTTTGCTCGAGTGTGCATGATTTGTGTGTTTCCTCACTCATCCAATCCCGCACGTCTGATTCCATCAGCTGATTGCGCTCTATCTGTCCCTCGAATTGCTCGAGGGAAATAAATTTTTCCAGGGTTCGTCGCTCATTGCTCTAGTTTAACGCTCGAGCGCCGCTATCCCTTCACCGCCCCGTCCAGACCGCGCATAAAGTAGCGCTGAGCCGCCAGGAAGACTACCAGAACCGGGAGCATCATAATCATCGCGCCCGCTGCCACATTAAATGGGTCGTAGTTGAACTGACCTTTGAGTTTGAGCATTGCCACCGCCAGCGGGTGTAAATTCTCGTTGGTGATGAGGGCCAGACTGGGCCAGAAGTAATCGTTCCAGCTTCCCACCAGGGTAAAAATGGCCAGTGCAGTAATGGACGGCACCGAAAGTGGCAGCATCACCCGCCACCAGATTTGCAGTTCGGTTGCGCCGTCAATGCGGGCTGCCTCGAGCAGGGTTTCAGGAATGCTCAGATACGCACCACGCATCACGAAAATACCGAACGCAGTAGCGAGCACGGGCAGCACCACGCCTGCATACGTTCCCAGAATGCCCAGATTCCTGAGCGTGATGATGTTGACGATAAAATTGGTTTCGCTCGGTAAAACCAGGGTCGCTAAAATCAGCGCCAGAATGAAGTTGCGAAACGGGAAATGGAGCCGCGCCAGTGGGTAGGCCGCTAGCGAAGCCACCAAAAGCGTTCCCACCACGGTGCAGCTCGAGATGATAATGCTGTTGACGATGTATTTTCCCAGTCCAAACTTCTGGTAGATGTCCACAAAATTGTTCAGGGTCAGCTTGCTCGGAAACAGGCTCGAGGGGAAATCGTAAATGCTGACCCCGCTGACCACGGTTTTGTCGGTGAGCGAAATCGCCAGGGTCCACAGAAAAGGAAACACCGCAAACAGCAAAATAACGCTTAGTAACACATAAGTCCAAACCTTTGACAGTGTACTCAACACTCGAGCGCGGGTTGGGATACGGATTTGGGATGGACGCTCGAGAACGGTCATAAAAACAGACCTCTGTAAAAGGCAAGGTTTGAGGCTCGATTATTTTTCCCCATCTTCCCTCCGCTCCCCAACCCTCGAGCGAAACGAACCCCCCGAAAACTTTGAGCGCTCATTTCCCTTCCCGGTAATTCTCTCGAGTGAGCCGGAAGTTCAGCCCAGAAAGCAGGAAACCCACCAGCGCTACCCCCATACCCGCCGCCGCTGCCTGTCCGTAATCAAAGTTTTGAAACGCCTTGCTGTACACGTAAAACAGTGCAGTATAGGTGCTGTTGAGCGGACCCCCGCCCGTAAATACCATAATTTCTTGCAGCACCCGGAGTGCCGCCAACGTGGAGAGCAGAGAGCACACCAACAGCGTGGGCCGCATCAGCGGAACCGTAATGCGCCAGAAAATCTGCACTCTCGAGGCCCCGTCCAGCCTTGCAGCCTCCTCGAGTTCGGTCGAGATGGATTGCAGACCCGCTAGGTAAAGCACCATGTAATAGCCAAATCCCTGCCAAAAAGTCACCAGCATGATGGCCCACAGCGCGGTGTTTTCGTTGAGAAGCCAGCTAAAAGCACTCGAGCGCTCGAGCAGACCTACCGCTTGCAAGGTGGCGTTGATCAGTCCATCCTTGGCGTAAACCCACTCCCACATCACCGCAGCCAGCGAAATACTGGTAATCACCGGGATGTAGTAACCAGCCCGAAAAAAGGCGATTCCGGCCAGCTTTTGATTGACCAGCACCGCCACCGAGAGCGAAACCAATTGCAACACCGGAACCACCAGCAGGTACTTGAGTGAGTTGAGAACTCCGGTCTGATAAAGTGGGTCGGAAAACACCACCCGAAAGTTCTCCAGGCCATTCCAAACCGGGGGTTTTCCGGCCCCCAGCTCGAGGGCGGTGTATTGAGTGAAGCTGAGATAAACGCTGTACAACACGGGATACAGCGTGAAAATCCCCATCAGCAGCAGGGCGGGCAATAGCATTACATAAGCGGTCAGATAAGAGCGGGTTCGGTTCATTTTGGTTTACTCGAGGGAAGTCAGAAGTCAGAAAACCAGCGCTACAATAGACTTAACTTTAAAAATCAAACGTCGAACACCAAGAGCGTTCCGGGCGTTCGACGTTTGCGTTCGCTCGAGTCGAGGTTTGCTCACCTCGACGTTCGCTCGAGCAAGACCTTATTTAGCGTTCTCGTTCCAAAAGGTTACGGCGTCGCTGAGCGCTTGCTGAGCGCTCTTTTTACCCAGGAACGCGGCTTCAATGTTGTCGTTGAAGTTCTTGTAAACCGCGTCGGTGTTCTTGGGCGCGGCAAAGCCAGGATTGATAAGCTTACCTGTTCCGGCCACTTTCCCGGTGGCAATGGCGATGGGGTCCTTGGACCCGGTGGCCTTGAGCGAGGCGTCGCGCTCGGCTCCTTTGGTGGTGGGAACAATGGGAACCACTTTGGCAAACTTGACCTGATTGGTGTTGTTGCTCATGAACTGGGCAAACAGCGCCGCTTCTTTGGGGTGTTTGCTGGCCCTTGGAATCACCAGGCTAAAAGCCCCACCCGACTGCACTTTGGCCTTGCCCAGCGGCGCACCCACCACTTTGGTTTTGCTGTAAATGTCCGCATTAGAATCTTTCACTCGAGTGAGAGACTGCGGCCCTCCCACGATAAAGGTGGCCTTGCCCTGGCTGTAAAGCTCGTTGGTAAGCTGAAACGCTTCCTTACGTAGCAGGTCTTGCGGAATAACGTCGGCTTTCATCAGGTCTACATATTTTTGTAGAACCGCCGCGTGTGCGGGGCTGTTGAACACTGCCTTGCCACTCTGGGTAATCGGCAGGCCGTCCAGATAGAACCAGTTCAGGAACGAGGCTCCGTTGGGGTCTTTAATCGGGGGTAACCAGCCATAACTACCCGTTTTAGCCTTGACGGTCTTGCTGGCCTCGATTAAATCGTCCAGCGTCTTGATTTTGCTCACGCTGACCCCCGCCTTACGCAGCAGTTCGGTGTTGTACATCATCACACCCTGGTCCACGTAGCCGTACCACGGGTAGCCGTAATACTTGCCCTCTATCTTGAAAATGTTGAGCACATTAGGCCAGTAGGCTTTGTTGAGGGTAGCCAGTGGGGTCAAGTCTGTGATGGGAACCAATAAGTTGGCTTGCACCGCTGCTGCCGTAGAATCGTTCCAGAAGTTGACCACATCTGGGGCCTGTCCCAGCGCAATGGTGGCCTGAAAATCGCGCTCGATGGTGGCCCCTTTGTCCTGCCACTTGACCGTGATGGTGGGGTTAGCCTTCTCGAAGTCCGAAATCACACCCTTGATAAAGTCATCGAACTTGGGGCTGAGATACCAGCTCCAGAATTCAATCTGGGTTTTCTGCTGGGCAAAAGCGCTCGAGGCGAGCAGGGAAAGGCCGACGAATGCGAGTTTCTTGAGCATGGTATTTCCTCCGGGAATGGGATGAGAGTGAGAGGCGGACAGGCCCGATAGGTGACGTTTTGTCCAAGACAGGTTGGAGGGCAAATGGGAATTTAGGGCTCGAGCACTTGTTTAAGCTAATTGTTAATCGCTAATCTCTAATCGCTCACCCTTAAACATTCCTATCCGCCACCGCCGCCGCCGTCTGGGCTATAAAGTGGCTCGAGCGTTCTCCACGCAGGGCTAAAAGGGTGTAAAGTACGTCCAGAACTAGCAATTGACCCATCTTGGCCGATATCGAGCCTCCGCTGAGTGGATTTTCACTGACTGAAGTGATTAACACCTGGTCTGCCAGTTGGGCCAGTGGACTCTTGGCGCGGCGGGTGAGCGCCACGGTTCTGGCCCCCGCCTGACCCGCTCGCTCGAGAGCCTTGACCGTATCCAGGGTGGTTCCCGAGTGGCTGATGCCAAAAGCCACCACACCCCGGTCCAGGGTAGAGGCGACCATCGCGGCCAGATGAGGGTCGGGGTGCGCTCTGGCCTGAAAGCCCAGCCGCACGAACTTGTAAGCGAAGTCCTGCGCCGTCACACCAGAAGCACCTACCCCAAAAAACTCCACCTGTTTGACCTCGAGCAGCCAACTTAAAACCCGCTCGAGCGCGGCAGGACTGATGAGTTTTACGGTGTCCTCGAGCGTAGTTTTGGCGTGGTGGCTGAGGTACTCGAGGGCTTCTCTGGCAGTTTTGGGCTGCTGGGTAGGGGCCAGGTTGAGCGGACTGACCGCCAGCTCGAAGGCCAGAGAAAGCTTGAAATCCTGAAACCCGGCAAAGCCCAGGTCGCGGCAAAAACGAATCACACTGGCCTCGGACGCACCCGAACCCTCGGCCAGTTCGGAAACGGTTTGAACCATCACCTGCTCTGGGTTATTCAGGGCGTAATGGGCAATTTTACGCAGGGCTGGCGTCAAGTCCGGCCCCGCACTGCGTAGCGTAGCCAGAGCGCTAGCCCGCAAGAGGTGCTCCCTGTGTAATTGCTTCCTGTGACTCGAGCGCAGGCAACCCGAGCGCCCGCACATACCGGGCCGTCAGATGCTCGAGCCGGGTCAGCGCCGAACCAATGGTCACTGCAAACGCGCCACACTCGAGCGCTTTTCTGCCCTCCTCAGGACTGTATATTCGCCCTTCTGCAATAGTGAGAATGCCCCGGCTCGAGAGAGAAAGGACCAGCTCGAGGTCTGGCCCGTCCTGTTGCGGTGAGTAAGGTGTATAACCGGACAGCGTGGTTCCCACCAAATCTGCACCGCACCCGAAAGCGTTCAGACCCTCCTCGAGCGTGGATACATCGGCCATCGCCAGCTTTCCGGTGGCGTGAATGGCCTCAAGCATAGCTCTAACCTCGAGCGGACGGCTTCTCAGGGTCGCGTCAAAAGCGATGATATCCGCTCCTGCACTGACCAGTGCATGAACGTCCTCGAGTTCTGGAGTGATGTACACCTCGGTTCCGACTACTTCGCGCTTGATGAGTCCAATGATGGGGAGCTGGGTATGTGGGCGCACTGCTTTCAGGTCGGCTAGACCCTCGAGCCGCAGTCCTACCGCGCCACCTATTTCCACCGCTCGAGCGAGCGCCGCCACCAGTTCTGGACGGTCCAGAGGGCCACCGCGCACTGGCTGGCAGGAAGCGATAAGGCCGCCCCGCAAAGATTTGAGTTGTGGTGTCAAAGTATTCACACGCACATCCTTGTAGTTTTATTTCTTAGGAAATGGTACGCCTGAAATTATGTTTTGTCAAATTAGGGTCATGGCTGTAAAGTTTGAGATACGAAATCTCGAGTATGGGCGGAACACGTAACGGAATCAGTCGGAATCCGTATCATCCGCTCAGACGTTGTGTATATTGAACTGCACCCACACTATTCATCGCCCAC
>JACMOA010000105.1 GCA_014378225.1 Deinococcales bacterium
CAAGACTGACTTTCTACCCCAGAAAAAGCACCGGGATGGAAATACAAAACAGCAACCCGGTATTCTAGTTTTCTCGCTCCACTCGGCCTTGAAGAGATGGAACTTCTTCAAGGCAACTTGGTATTACAGGTCTAAAACGCTTTTTTCGGGTTTCTGACCCTTGGTTTTAATCAGAGAAGCAATGACCGCAACCGTAAGCACACCAATCACCACGCCTAGCGAGAGGGCTGTAGGAATCTTAACTACCTCGAGCAGCAGTAGCTTGACGCCGATGAAAGTCAGGACGATGGCCAGACCCAACTTAAGATAGATAAAGCGTGGCACGATGTCCGCCAAGAGGAAGTACATGCTCCTCAGACCTAAGATAGCCAGAATGTTGCTTGTAAACACGATAAAGGGGTCTTGTGTGACCGCGAAGATAGCGGGGATGCTGTCCACCGCAAAAATGACATCGGTAATCTCGACCAGCACCAGCACCAGAAACAGTGGGGTGGCGTAACGCACGCCGTTTTGAATGGTGAAGAACTTCTGCCCATCATAGGCGTCAGTAATTTTCATCCTCGAGCGCAGAAACTTGAGCACACCGTTGTTGGAGAGGTCGCCCTCGTCCTCGCCTTCTTTGTTAAATAGCAGCTTTATTCCAGTAAACACCAGAAACGCACCGAAAATGTACAGAATCCAGGCAAATTCTTTGACCAGGGTTGCGCCCAGTGCAATAAAAATGCCGCGCAGCACAATCGCGCCTAGTACACCCCAGAACAAAACCCGGTGCTGGTACTGGGCTGGAACTTTAAAGAACGAAAAAATCAACACGAAAACAAAAATATTGTCTATCGAAAGTGATTTCTCAATGACATATCCGGTTAAAAACTCCAGACCCTTTTGTTGTCCCTGCCAGTTCCACACAATGGCAGCGAATACTAACGAGAGTGCTACCCAGACGCCGGACCAGATGGCGGCTTCCTTGACCCCAATCTTGTGAGACTTGCGGTTAAAAACACCGAGGTCTAAGGCCAACATTCCTAGAATAAATGCAATAAATGAAGCCCAAATCCAGAGCGGTAAGTCCATGCTTTAATCAGCACTCCTTTTCGCTCGGTCTGGTCTGTGAAGCTCTGAATTGCTTTACGCTATTCAGCTTCAACCCGTGTCGGGCCAGGGTTTCCCTGACCGTATTGACGTACACGGATCCCCACTTTTTTGGGTGTGGTGGACTACTCCCCGAATTAAAAGGAGTCTAAGGGAAAGAACCTCGAGCGTATGTATGCGGTAATACTTTCTTTTGCTTTTAGTGAAAGCAAAAACAAAAAATGAACTCCTCTGCTCGAGAGGCTTGACGAAAAGTAGATTCGTAAAACAGTTTCACTCAAGCAGGATTGCACAAACGAAAGTCCAAGGGGAAGGTCATTTTGCCAGCGGGATAGGGCAGATTTGGCTCTCGAGCGGACGTGCTGGAGGAATGGGTAGAATCTGGGCAGGTTCTTTGAAGAGTGCTCTGGTATTTTGAAGTGAAGTTCCTCTCCGCTCGAGGGTCATAAATTCACCTTTGACAGCTTTAGGACAGCGCTCGAGGGTGCTAAGTGGAAACTTGAACGCGGGAGCTTTGAATGGGGCAGCGGCAAAAGCTGTACTGCCTATGAGCACGCCCAGCACGAGAAGTTGAGCTTTCATGGCTCGAGCGTACTTCTGGCTCATGAAAAGATTCTCATTCTGCTTTTTTATATAAAACTTGGCTGCAATATGCCCTGATACGAATACACCCCATGCGCTAAACTGCCGCTATGGAAGTGCGCTCGAGCGAAGATATTCTAAAAGACCTAAACCCGGTGCAGCGTGAGGCTGCCTCGCATTACACAGGTCCTGCGCTGTTACTAGCGGGTGCGGGCAGTGGCAAGACCAAAACCCTGATTCACCGCATCGCGTATCTGATTGAAAAATATGGCGTGTATCCTAACGAAATTCTTAGCGTGACCTTTACCAATAAAGCCGCCAGCGAGATGCGCGAACGGGCAAGTCACCTTGTGCGCGGCGCGGATGAGCTGTGGATGAGCACCTTTCACTCGGCGGGCGTGCGGATTCTGCGGGCTTACGGCGAACAAATTGGCCTCGAGCGTGGGTTTTTAATTTACGACGACGATGACCAACTGGATTTGCTCAAGGAGATTATGGGCGGCCTGGTGGGCGTGGGGCCGGATGTGAACCCACGCTACCTGCGCTCCATCATTGACAAAGCCAAGAGTGCGCTGTGGGGGCCGGACGACCTGAATCGTAACGCGGAGTATAGAGTGGCGGGTCTGCCCAAAGAAGCCGCTGTGGAGGGCTACAGGCGCTATCAGAGTCGTCTACGGGCGGCCAACGCTATTGACTTCAGCGATTTGCTGGTAGAGACGGTGAGGCTGTTTCAGGAAGTTCCTGACGTACTCGAGCGGATTCAGCGGCGCTCGAGATTTATCATGATTGACGAGTATCAGGACACCAACAAAGCGCAATACGAATTTGCCCGTCTGCTGGCGGCTCGAGAGAAGAATCTGGTGGTCATTGGAGACCCAGACCAGTCGATTTACAAGTTCAGGGGCGCAGATATTCAAAATATCCTCGAGTTTCAGCAGGATTACCCGGACGCCGTAATATACCGGCTCGAGCACAATTACCGCAGCAGTGCCAAAGTGCTCGAGCTGGCGAATAAATTGATTGTTCACAATAAAGAGCGTTTGGACAAGGTTCTGCGGGCAGTCAAGCCGGACGGGGCGGACGTACACTTCAACCGGGCCACCGACCACCGCGCCGAAGCCGACTTTGTGGCGGGCCGCATCACCGCAGCGCACAACAAGGGTTTGCCGCTGTCCAAAATGGCGATTTTGTACCGCACCAACGCCCAATCTCGAGTGCTGGAGGAGAGTTTGCGGCGCGGTGGAATTGCGGCCCGTATTGTGGGCGGGGTGGGCTTTTATGACCGCCGGGAAATCAAGGACGCGCTTTCATACGTGAGGCTGGCGCTGAACCCTCGAGATGATATTGCACTGCGCCGCATTGTGGGACGGCCCAAACGCGGCATTGGCGACGGGGCATTGAGCAAGCTGGGTGAGTACGCCCGAGCGCACAAAATGCCGCTGCTCGAGGCGTTTGCACACGCGGATGAAGCCCTCGAGCGCGGACCTCAAAAAGCTATAGAGTTTTACGAGCAAATTGCCAGTTTCCGGGAAGCCGCCGAACTCTACGCGCCGCATCAAGCTATGAAGTTCATGCTGGACGGCAGTGGCTACCTCGAGATGCTAATGAAAGAGGGGCAGGAAGGTAAAGTGCGGCTCGAGAACCTGGAAGAGCTTTTAGTGGCGCTCGAGGAGTGGACGGCTGAACACCAGGGTGCGGACATCGCCGAGTTTCTGGACGATGCAGCCCTGCTCTCGAGCGTGGACGATGGCAAAACCCGCCGCGAAAACGGGGATGTTCCCGAGGATGCCGTAACCCTGATGACCCTACACAACGCTAAGGGCCTCGAGTTCCCTGAGGTGTTCATTGTGGGTGTGGAGGAGGGCCTGCTGCCCAGTGCCGGAAGTCTGACAGAAGCCGGGGGCATTGAAGAGGAGCGCCGCCTGTTTTACGTGGGCATCACCCGCGCTATGGAGCGCTTGACCCTGACCAACGCTGAAAACCGAATGCAGTACGGCAAAACCAACTCGAGTGAAGATTCGCGCTTTCTGGGTGAACTGGGTGATGGTTTTGTCACCGTGGACCCGTATGGACAGGAAGTGGGGCGTAGTAGCCGGGGAAACTGGAAATCCTTCCAGCCCAGCGCACCCGCTCGAGCCGTGGAAAAAGAGAAAAAGCCGCTCGAGGGAGAGTACAAGGGCGGCGAAAAAGTCAGCCATCCCAAGTTTGGCGTGGGAACCGTGCTAGCGGTGATGGGCTTTGGCGATAAGCAATCTGTGGTGGTGGCCTTTGAAACGGCGGGTTCCAAAACTTTGCTGGTTAAGCTGGCTAACCTGACTCGAGTTTAAGGGTTGGAACCCTCGGACAATAACGGGCAACCACAAGGGATTGCCCTGATTCAGCTCGAGCGCAGTACACCCGTATTCACAGCCCATTCACAATTCCTACCCGCTGCTTTCACACGTTCAGGACTACCTTGTGTTCAGGCAAAGAGCTGACCCTCGAGCCACAAGGAGAAAAGTACATGGACGTTATTATCAATAATTCCGGAACCGCCCTTCCCACCGCTGCCCCTGTTGCCGCCCTTCCTCAGGTGTACGCTCCTACACCTTACGGCTACCCTGCTTACCGTCAGGACCATCACTTTGGATTTGGCGGGTTCATCTTTCCAGTGCTATTCATTTTGGCTCTCGTCCTGTTCTTCCGCCGGATGCGCCGCTTTTCTCGAGGGTCCGGCGCTCGAGGGAATTGGGGACATGGCAACTGGAGCCGAGGAAACTGGGACCGCAGCAATTGGAACGCACAAAATGGGATGGATTCTCGAGAAAATCCGTCTGAGCCTCGAGCAGAAGGTTCAAACCCTTCAGAGCGCTTTGATAAATCCGAACCCTCGAGCAGACCGGACACGGGCAGACCGGACACGGGCAGACCGGACACGGGTAGACCCAACATGAGTGAACGCCGCGAATGGTGGGAAGGCTTTCTGGGAGAGCGTGGAGGCCGAGACAAAGCCCTCGAGATTGCCCGTGAACGCTTTGCTAAAGGAGAGATTCGCTTTGAAGAATTCGAGACCATCCGCCGAGGTTTGATGGGCCAGGGTTAAGAACCGATACCAAGTTGCCTTGAAGAAGTTCCATCTCTTCAAGGCCGAGTGGAGCGAGAAAACTAGAATACCGGGTTGCTGTTTTGTATTTCCATCCCGGTGCTTTTTCCGGGGTGGAAAGTCAGTGTTGGCAACCCGGTATGAGTTTCTACTCGAGCCTGATGCAACACGAGCCAGAGAGGAGCGTCTCCCGCTTTCCCTCTGGCTCTTTCACGACCCAAAACTCACTGCCCACGGTCCACATGAGCTACCCTGGACCCATGCCAGAAACCCTGCTCATTGTCGAAGATGAACCGCGCCTAGCCGACATCCTCGAGCAGTATTTAAAACGTGAAGGCTACCTTGTGGAACGGGCCGCAAGCGGACTGCGGGCGCTCGAGCTGTGGCGAGTGGCGCGTCCCGCGCTGGTTTTACTGGACATCATGCTTCCGGGAATGGATGGTCTCGAGGTGGCGCGGCGCATCCGGGCCGAGTCTGAAATTCCCATCATCATGCTCACCGCTCGGGATGAGGAAGTGGACCGATTGGTGGGATTGGGCATTGGGGCAGACGATTATGTGGTCAAACCCTACAGCCCTCGTGAAGTGGTCGCTCGAGTGAAAGCCGTGTTGCGGCGTACTCAGAGTGTGCGGGTGGTGAGTACCCTATACAAAGTAAAAACCCTCGAGCTGGATATGAGCGCCTTTGAGGCCCGCTGTGACGGGGTGACACTCGAGCTGACCGCCGCTGAATTGAGACTGCTCGAGCTGCTGGTGAAAGAACCTGGAAGGGTGCGGATGCGTTCGGAATTGTTGGGGGCCTCGAGCGGGACTTTTGAAGCCGACGAACGCACGGTGGATGCCCACGTTAAGAACTTGCGGCGCAAAATGAAAGCCTGTGGGGAAATGCTTGAGACGGTGCGTGGGGTGGGGTATCGGTTGAGAGGGTGATACGGATTCAGAAAATATCCGTAGGGTTTCGGATATTTTCTGGGCGGAGCGAATGGGAAAAACATACGGATTCAGCGGTATGTGTATGTAATATTTTGGGTGTTATTCCCAACAATACGGAATTTAGCGGAATCCGTATGAGAGGGTGAAAAGAGCGCTTCTGGCTGTTTTGGATAGAGCGGCACTGTCTTGGATAGAGCGGCACCTTCCGGGCCGCTCGCCTCACGGGCCTATCCGCTGCTTGACCCGCGACGACTGGACAGCGCCGCCAGAGGAAACTAAAACGACTTCGCCAACAGAGTCCGATAGGTGCCGCTCTATCCAAGATGCGGGATGGCCCGAAAGGTGCTGAATATCCCAAGACAGCGCCCCTAATCAAACCGACCAAGTACCCGCCGGAGGCGCAACACTCACCACTCAAAACTCACCCCTCGAGCCAGTTAAAATGGAGATTGATGAACCCAGATTGGGAAGACATACGAGACCGCTGGAAACGACATCAGCATCCTGGATGGAAAGCAGGAGGTCGGCGCAAGCGTGGGCATCGCGGCTTAAGGCGGCGTTTGACTCGAGCGTTTACCCTGGTGGCGATTTTTGCGGTTTTTTTGACCAGTTTTGGGACGCTTCGGGCGGTGGGAGAGATGCAGCGTTGCTTTGCCCTCGAACAAAGTGTCCTTGAGCAGAATGTGGGTGAGCAGAGTGTTCGCCCCGCCTACTGTGACCTGAACTGGTTTGGTAATTCGTCTCCCAACCTTCAAGACGAGCGCTCGAGCAAAGGTTTGTGGGGCGTTTGGGGAGGCAATGTTGGACGTAGCAGCCTTTTTGCCGCGTTGATTTCTGCGGTGCTGGCTTCGGGTGTGGCGGCTCTGGTGACCCGCCCCATCACCGCCCCACTCTCGAGGTTGGCAGACGCAGCTCAGCGGCTCTCAGAAGGTGAGCGCGGGATTCAACTGGCTCTCCCTCGAGCGAACGATGAAATTTGGGACCTGACCCAATCGTTCAATGGTCTGGTTTCCGGCCTCGAGCGTCAGGAAGCGTGGCGGCGCACCCTGGTGGCGGATGTAGCCCACGACCTCAGAACTCCACTAGCGGTCATGCGGGCCGAAATCGAGGCTATGCAGGACGGCGTAACCGTGCCGGACGCAGCAGGACTGGGGCGGCTGCACGGTGAGGTCTTACATCTGGCCCGATTGGTCAGTGACCTCAACACGCTTTCACAGGCGGAGGGCCGGGCACTTTCGCTGAACCTGCAACCCCTCGAGTTGAAAGATTTCCTGAACCGTCTGCACACTTCCTTTCTCCCTCGAGTGGAGAGTGCCGGGATGAATTTGGAGGTGAACTCCTCGAGTGAAATCTGGGTGAAGGCAGACCCGGACAGGCTCAATCAGGTGCTCTACAATTTACTGGAAAACGCCGTTCAATATGCAGGTAAAGGCCAAATTGAACTGGGTTCCAAACTCGAGGGCAACCAAGCTAGGCTCTGGGTAAGGGATTTCGGCCCTGGCCTGAAACCTGAGCTGCTCGAGCAGATTTTCGAGCGTTTCTACCGGGTGGATGTCTCTCGGGTCAGGAGTGAACTCGAGGGGGATATGCCGGTTCCGCAAAAGGAAAAGGCCAACTCGGGTTTAGGTCTGGCGATTGCTCGAGCGCTTATCCGAGCGCAGGGCGGGGAGCTGTGGGCCGAAAATCATCCGCAGGGCGGCGCGGTATTCTGGATTCAGCTGGCTCGAGCGGAAGGGTGAGGAGTTTTGCGCCCGAGTGCGGCTTTTTACGCCTCCGGCGAGTTTCAGGTAGTTGGTTCCCCGTCGGTTTGATTAGGAGCGCTGTCTTGAGCTAAGCGGCACTGTCTTGACCTGACCATGCCGCCTCTCAGGGCGGGCCGCCTCGCCTATCGGGCCAGACCGCTCGAGAACAGACCATCCATATACCAAAGACTAACGACCTGCGAGATGGCCCGATAGGTGCTGTTTATGCCAAGACGCCCGTGAGGTGCCGTTCTGCTCAAGACAGCCTGAGGCGCGCTTTCTCACCCTCCCACGCTCCTACCCTCTTACCTTCCCCACTCTGTGGACTACAATAGGCGGCTAGAGGAGTATTCAAGCGTGGCTCTAGAACGAATTTTTCGGCGTAAAAAGCCGCAACTGGCCGAAGGAATCGAGTTTCCCGAGCTGTGGAGCAAGTGTCCACAGTGCGGTACTCAGACCTATAAAAAAGACCTGCTGGCAGCCCTGATGGTTTGCCTAACCTGCGCCTATCACAACAGAATTCCGGTGGAGCAGCGCCTCGAGTTTTTACTGGACCCGGAAAGCTTCGAGCAAACCAGCGGGGCGGTATATCCACTGGACCCGCTCGAGTTTACTGATACCGAGAGTTACCGGAGTCGTTTGGAACGTGCTCAACAAAAAACCGGACGTCCAGACGCGATTCTGGCGGGGCGGGGCCGTATTCTCGAGCGTCCGTTGATGTTGGTGTTGATGGATTTTTCCTTCAATGGCGGCAGTATGGGCAGTGTGGTGGGCGA
>JACMOA010000106.1 GCA_014378225.1 Deinococcales bacterium
CAAGCGCCTTTTGAATCGGGTGTTCCGGCGGAATGGGCGTCCCGTGGGCAAGCGTGTACACCATACTTCTCGAGCTGGGTGCAAAACGTACTTCCAGCCTCGAGCGGGTGTCTTGCTCAACGCCCCCCGGCTTCTCCAGCCCTCTGAGCAAATCTTCGGGGGTTTTCTGGTTTCCCCGTTCTCTCGAAGGACGCACGCAGAGCGCAAAAAGGGCGGCCTGGTCGGTGTACTCGGAAAGCGAAACCATCGCCACACTGGCAGAAACCTCGGCCTCCAGCATCAATCGGTACACGCTGGCCCCGCTGAGTCCTCTCGAGGTGACTCGCTCGAGCATGGCTTTTGAAATCAACATGGCAGACGCGCCCACGTTGCACAGGATTTCGATGGCGTCCTCGAGCGCTTCTCCTTCGTAGCTGTCGTGAATATCGCTCAGCAGGTCGTCGCTTTGTAGCAGCAGTGCATGGCTGATTTCGTGGGCTAATGTGAACCGCTGACGCTCTGGCGTGGATTTAGGGTTGAGAAAAACCACGTTGTGCTCCGGGTCGTAAGCTCCATCCTGACCCTCGAGCTTGACAAATCGCAGCTTTGCGCCCAAACCCTCGAGCATTCCCAGATTGTCCTGCCAGGGGTACTTTTGACGATACCCAGCGGCAATTTCGCGCATTCGTTGCTTGTAGGATTCCTCCACTCGAGCGGCCATGCGGGGCATTGTACCGGAGAATGGAGCAGGGAGATGCAAAAATCGTTTACCCGGTATTGGGATTGTATAGGTGCAACACCTACCCGTGCGGTACTAGACATTTTTGACGGGTTGCAGTTTTGACGGGTTACAGAAGGCCGAGACTTAAATATTCCCCTTTTCACCCTTGTGCTCGAGCGCTAAGTCGGTTATCCTAGTTTTATCAACGGCCTACATAGGCCGGTTTTTTGCGAATAGACCCTTTACAGTGAGCTGGTTAAAGTGAGCTGGGTGCTGTTTGTTCAAGAAGTTGTGGGTTCTCGCGCAGTTTGTGCCGTAGGGGCCACTCGAGCCGTTGATGTGCTCAGGTTTGGTCCGGCGACGCCGACCCCTATCCCCCTGCCGGGTAGTGCCGAGAAAGGTTTTTCATGACAAACTCAGTTCTTTCCGCTCCACCCATGCTCGAGACCCCCGTCCAGGAAGGTTTCGAGAGCTTCAAGATTGCCCCCGCCCTGCTGAGGGCCACCCGTGAGCTGGGCTACAAGCTTCCCACCCCCATTCAAAAGATGGCGCTTCCCCCCGCGCTCGAGGGGAAAGACGTGCTGGGAACGGCCCAGACCGGAAGTGGTAAAACGGCGGCTTTTTTGCTGCCCATCCTCAGCCACTTACTCACCCGTCCACGCGGAACCACAAGGGCGCTGATTCTGGCTCCTACCCGTGAACTCGCGGCCCAAATTGAGCAAAGCGCTAAAGACCTGATGAAGTTCACCCCTCTGCGGGTGGCCAGCATCTTTGGAGGCGTAGGAATGCAGCCCCAAGAAAAGGCGTTCAGGAGCGGTGTGGACGTACTGGTGGCTACCCCCGGACGCTTATTGGACCACTTTAACCACTCTTATGCCCGACTAAGTGACCTCGAGATTCTGGTGCTCGACGAGGCAGACCGAATGCTGGACATGGGTTTTTTGCCTGACATCCGCCGGGTGATGCGTCATTTACCCACCAAGCGCCAGACGCTATTTTTCTCGGCGACTATGCCGGACTCCATCGAAAAACTCAGCTCCGAGTTGCTCCAGAACCCGGTTCGGGTAGGTGTAGAGCGTAAGGCGGCACCTGCTAGTGGCGTCAACCAAACCGTATACCCGGTTCCCGAAGACCTCAAGGCCGAGCTGCTGCTGGCCCTGCTGGCCGAGGGTAACGTGAAAGACGTCATCGTGTTCACTCGCACCAAACACCGCGCCAACCGCGTTGCCGAGAAGCTGGTTAAAGCGGGCATTTCCGCCGAGCGCATCCACGGCAACCGCTCTCAGTCGGCCCGCACCGAAGCGCTGGCGGGTTTCAAATCTGGTAAGTACCAAGTTCTGGTTGCCACGGACATCGCCGCTCGAGGGATTGACATTGACTCGCTGGGCCATGTAGTGAACTTTGACGTTCCCAACGTTCCAGACGACTACATCCACCGGGTAGGCCGCACCGCCAGGGCGGGACAGAGTGGCGAAGCCATCACCTTTTGCTCCCCTGGCGAAGAGCCAGACCTGAAAGCCATTGAGAAAGCGGTGGGCCGCAAAATTCCCCGCGATGTGGTCAACAACTTCGACTACCGCGCCAAGAAAAGCGAAAAGCTCGAGGTCCCCATCGGCGTTCGTGTGGCGGAAATCCAGGCCCGCAAAGCCGAGGACCGCGCCAGGGCCAAAAGCAAAGCTCAGGCGTCCGGAACTTCCGCCTCGAGCACCCCTGCCCAGGGTCAGAGTGGCCGGGGTGGACAGGGCAGCGGACGCAGTTCATCGAGCCAACCCTCTAAGTCTCCGCGCTACGACCAGGGCGGCGCTCAACCTTCCTCCTCGAGCGCTCGAGGAGGAGGCAGAGGGCGTAGTTCCAGATAGGAGCTGAACACAGTAAGGAGCCTGAGTTGTAGGTTTCCTTTGTTGTACGCGTGTTGTACGCGCAAAACCAAGAACATTATTACTCGAGCTTTCTAAAGAACCCCTGGCCTGTTCCAAGGGGTTCTTTATTTTTATCTTATAACGTTTCCCTCAACTTCAGATAGTATTTTTGGGAATGATGAGACGAAAATCCTCGAACAAAACGAGCAATTTAACCCCAGATGAAAAGTTTTTTTGTGCGAAGATACGGGAAATGTGTAGAATTATTGCCTACAAGCCCGTACCCAGTTCAGCGAAAACGCTCAGTTAAAAAATAGGACTTAAATATTCTGACACTTTACATTCTCAAAACCTCAGTTTTTTCAGTAAGTCACATTCTTATAAAACTGCACCTCTCTTTAGACATTTCACATTTTTCAAAGCGGCCTGATAACAGTTTTTTCAAGCAACCTGTGTGTCAAAACACTTTTTACAGTGAGCTTTTAATGAGAGTGAATCTGCTGTCTTCCTACAAGATGCTCACACTTTGCGGTTATCGTCTCTTTTAGTTAGGTGTTAGCAGAATTAAAACACCCCAACCCCATTTAAAGCTGTCTCGAGCTTGCTTAAATTTGGACTCGAGGCCTTCTGTACAGGTCATGCGCTGCGGGTCGTATGTATTGCGACACTGGGACTTGACCCTTGATGACCTGTGCCTAAAACACGTCGAGGTTGTATGTCTTCAAACGCATTGAAATGTGGTCTGGCCGCTATGTTTGGCCTGGGTGCCACTGTATTTTCATTCTCAAATGCTCAAACTCCCCTGCTCCCCGATATGGCTCTGGCCGAACGCGCCATTGAGCCGATGGTGGAACCCGTGGCATTGCTCGAGTCTCCTATAATTTCAGCAGTTGTACCTGTTGCTCAGAAAAAAGTGGCTGTTAAGCCATTCATTACGCCCCTCAAGTCTGTGGTAGTCAAACCCAGTGTGAAGGCTGCCAGTAAGCCTGTCGTCCGTAAAACTGTAGTGGCCTGGGTCACTCCGGTTAAACGCTCGAGCGTCAAAAGAGCGGTCATAGTCAAAGCTCCCGCTGTTCGCTACGTGCGGGCCTCTACTGCACGCAGCTACACCGTGCGCTCCACTGCCTATAATAGTATGCCGGGTCAAACCGATTCCTCACCGTTTGTGACCGCCACCGGAACCCGCACCCGCTTTGGTGTGGTCGCACTCTCGAGGGACTTGCTGCGTTTTATTCCTTACGGCAGCCGCATCAAAATTCAGGACCTCAGCGGCTCGAGCTACAACCGGATGCTGGCTAACACCGTTTTTGTGGTCGAAGATACCATGAACGCCCGGATGCGCGGCAAGGTAGACGTATGGATGAGCACCCGCAGCCAAGCGATGAACTGGGGCAGCCGTTCGATTCGGATTACGGTTTTAAACTGAAATAACGACTCGAGTTCAATCAAAGTGTGGTGGCGTCTGGCTCCACACTTTTTTTGTTGTCTGGCTCGAGTGATACGGAATCCGTTTAATTACGA
>JACMOA010000107.1 GCA_014378225.1 Deinococcales bacterium
AACCCTCAAAAACTAGGGAAAGGCTTTCTCTGACGCTCGAGCCAGCAGGTGCGTTCAGGTAGAGGTCGGCTAGGACGGGCATCACCGTAAACCAGCGCACAATGCCCAGAATTTTGAGCACACCCCCCAGGGTTCCAAAGGCTACGGACACCTGCACCATCGGGCCATCCCAGCCGCGCTCGAGCAAGACGCGCCGTGCTAGCACTGCAATCGGAATCAGCAGCAAGGAGTCCAGCAAAAATGCGCCGTAACCCAGCGCCACCAGGGTCCACTGCTCTCGGATGAGCGGCAGGGTTCTTGAAGCCTCAAAGCCCAGGCTGTCCGGCCAGTTGATGCTGCTCGAGAGGATAAAGATGGTGGCAAAGTACAGCACCAGTTGAGCCAGCATCAGCCAGAACAGGGCGGGTGCCGCACTCGAGCGGCTTTGAACGGTGGATTTCAGCTCGAGGGGAAAGGCAGAAGCTGGGTTCATGGTTCCTCCAGGAATAGGGTCCACTGCCCACCAAAAGGAGAAATTAGTGGGGGTAGAAGGGGAGCAAGCCGTCCGGCTCGTTTGCTCGAGGGTTAGATTGTGGGAAGCGGGTTATTCTGGGGTTGAAAAGGAAATCTGCTCGAGGTTTGTACCTAACAAACGATAAAACAGGTCGGCGGTGGCGTTCTTGAGCGGGCGCTCAGGAAAAAGGTAGTGCTGACTGGTCATTCCGTTGCGAAGTGAGGTTAGGGTAGAGGCCAGAACTTTACCCTCGAGCGGAAGAGAAAGACCCAGGTCTCGGGCGTGGCGTTCAATGAGGGTGCCGATACTTTCCTCCAGGGTCTCGAGCAGGCGGGTATATACCTGACGTACTGCCTCGTAACGCAAACTACAGCTCCGAAATTCGTGTTGAAGCAGTAGTTGCTCTTTGGGGATTGTGTCGCCCAGCAGGTGGTTCACAATCAGGTGGTGGCGCTCCAAGACGGTCAGATTGCCCTCGAGCACACTATTGACCTGCCCTATATCGCGCTCGAAACACTTTGTTATCAGGGCAGTCAAAAGCTCCTCCTTGCCTGTGTAATTGCTGTACAGCGCTCCCCGGCTATACCCAGCTTCTTCGGCCACATCCTCCACACTGGTGGCTTCAAACCCTTTTCGAGCAAACAGTTTCTCGGCAGCCTCGAGCAGATGCACTCGGGTCTGTGCGCGGCTTTCTTCGCGGCTGAGCCGCTTGCGAACGGTCTGGGTCATGGGTCTAGTGTACGGCTAAATCACCTCCTCTATACAGAGTATCATACAGATACAAGTCTGTATTTGCAAGTGGGTTTGCTTTTGGATTTGAAGGTGTTTTGGATTCTCGAGCCGTTTTAGGTAGAATGCTGCAACTCGAGTTCGTTCCAGCGCGGGATTCCACTTTTGGGAAATTGCTCGGCCAGCAGGTGCAGAAAAGCCCGCACACTGGGCAGGCGCAAGGCTCCGTGGCGCACCTGTAGCGAAATCTGGCGCTCGAGGGAAGGAAAAATGGGAACCTTGCGAATGTGTGTGGCGTGCTCCACGGCCAGCCGGGGTAGGACACCTACCCCCACACCTTGCGCCACCATTTGAATCAGGGTTTCGTCTTCGCGTACCCGCATTGCCCGCTCGAGTGCCAAACCGTGCTCCCGGAAGTGAGGTTCAAAGCGGGGACCACAATCACCGTCATGGGAGAGTACCAACGGATACTCGCGCAGGGACTCGAACGTGACCACCTCGGGGAGAGGACGACCATCGTCAGGAAATAAAGCGCAAAAAGGGTCGTGCAGAATGACCCAGCCGAGTAAAGCGGGATTGGCCTCGGTGACAAATACCACGTCGGCGCTGCCCTCCTCGAGCCGCTCCGTTACTTGAACGCGGGTAATGCCGCTCTCCTCGAGTTGAAGCTGAACCAGAGGAAAGCGCTGCTTGAGTGTGACCATCAGTGGAGCCAAAATCTGACTGGCAACGCTGCGAAAGGTCACGATTCGGACCACACCGCTGACCTGACCACGTTCTAGCGCCACATCTTGCTCAATCGCCTCGATGCTGCTCAGTACCTCCCGCGCCCGCTCGAGCACCCGCTCACCTAGTGACGTGGGCCGCGCTCCGAAACGGCCCCGCTCGAGCAGGCGCACCCCCAACTCACCCTCCAGACTGGCTATGGCCTCGCTCACGCTGGACTGGGATTGGCTCAGCTCGAGCGCTGCTTCGGAAAAGCTGCCGTCACGGGCCACTGCCACCAACGCTTTGAGCTGAGAGAACTTCATGGCTCGAGTGTAACGCACAGATTCCGGTGTCACCACCCTCACCCTCACTCTCCCGAAGTTTATCTATCGGGTTTACCGATACTTCCCGCTCGAGCGCCCTCCATTGCCGATAGGACTTGTCAGGGCCTCGAGCTAAAGTGGGTACAGAAGTCGGAAAGCCCCCTTCTTAAAGCCCAAAACACCATCAAACGAGCGGAGTATCCCTCTGCTCGAGGAGGATTTATGTTGCTACTCGAGGTTGCAGGACGAACTCAAAATGCTTCTTTGCTCGAGGTTTTTGGTTCAAGAGAATCTTTTCAAGTGGTTCCTTACGCGGTTCTGGGAGATTTCACTCTCAAAGTCCAGCTCGAGGCCGCTTGCAAAGGGCGCGGTGAGCAGATTCGTGGGGCGCTCGAGGGTTTGGGCTTGCAGGTGTTGGGGTATCGCTGGAAATCCTGATTCGAAGTGTGGAGCAATTCTTCACAGGGCAGCGGCAAAGCGAAGCAGGGCTTCCGGGTCCCGCAAAGGTTTGCCGTGTCCAAACAAGGTCAGGCGCGGCTCGAGTTGGGCAAGACGGTGGATGTTTTCTCGGTTGCGGGCTGCATCCAGTGTAAATATCCTCAAGGGTTCGTTCAGTCCGGGTTGTGTGGTGACAACGTTCATGTTGGTCAGGACGTCTCCGATGATTAAAACCCGGTCGGATTCGCGCCAAAAAGAAATATGCCCTCGAGCGTGTCCTGGGGTCTCGAGCACTTCAAAACCGTTTAAATCGTCGCCTGCCCGGAGTGCGCGGCTGACCTGATGCGCTGGCCCTGCCCAGAATTGGCGTTGTAATCTGGTGATAACGTTATTGGGACTGTTATGGTGCATCGCAACTGCGCCCATTTCCATGATTTCGACCTCATTGGTATGAACCCACATGGGAATGGCTCGAGTGGCACAGATAAAATGGCTCGAGCCTTGATGGTCGGCATGAACGTGGGTCAAGGTGTGCGCTCTAATTTTATGTGAACGTAAAGCCGCTTCGAGCCGGGGTGCAGAAGCGCGAATTCCAGCATCAATCAGGATGTCTCCTATCAAATAAGCGTTGATAGAAGCCGAGCCGAGCAGTGGAATATGGTGAACGCCCCGAGCAACCTCGAGTGTGAGTGGTGTTTTCATGAAAAGGACTTTAGGCGTAGTATGGCGTGAAATGCCAGACCTTCATTCACCTGTTAAAGTTACCGTTCTAAATTCAGCAAAAGCTATTTCTGTTTTGCTGGATTCACGTCAACGCGCTGCTTTCCTGCCCTTCCTGAGCCGTGAAGTTTCGGTGTCTCAAGCCGCGCTCGAGGTATCTGAACTGCCCAACACCATGCTGTACCGGGTAAAACGCTGGCAGCGGCTGGGATTGCTGCTCGAGATGGGTTGCACACGTCATGCCAAAGGGGTGAAGCGCCTGTACCGCGCTACGGCAGACGCTTACTTCGTTCCTCACAGCGCGACCTCTGCCGAGGACCTTCTGACCCTGGCCCACGATATACACGCGCCCCTATTTTCAGATTTTCTACAAGCTTACGTGCAGTCTGGTCAAGCACTATCCGACCATTGGGGGGTGCGCTTTGAACGTAAAGGTGAACACTGGTCGGTGCGCCCCTCCAAAGCGGTGGATGATGACTGTGAACCCACCGATCTGGTGGCCCCGCCTTCAATGGTGGAGTATTTGCAAATGCAGCTCTGTGAGGCACAAGCCAAAGCGATGCAACTCGAGTTGTGGGCGGTGCTCGAGCGATACGCTAGCCAGTCCTCGGTGCAGGGAAAAACCTATCGAGTGATTCTGGGAATTGCTTGAGGCTAGGCTGTAAAAGTGAAAAACTCGAGGATTTCCATGAGGGCTTCCAAAAAGTAGAGATACCTTTTTGGGTGTCTCGTCTTCTGGTTCACGCTCGAGGATGCTCAGTTCACTTGAAGCTCAGCGCCTATAGTGTGTGCTGGTGATTTCCTACCTGTGGCGTAACCTTTTAAACCAACCTAAATCCATCCATATCAAAGCCCATAGAGGGGCCGCCAAAGCGGTGTTTGTGGTAGGTTTGAACCATCTGACTCGAGGATTACGGCAAACGGAAATCTTACTCGAGCAGTTTGTGTGTAAGCTAATTTCATTCCTA
>JACMOA010000013.1 GCA_014378225.1 Deinococcales bacterium
CAACCGGGCAAGGACCTCCATTGGGAAAGGGCCATACCCCAGCGCGTCGCCCAGCGAAATAACCCGGTCTACGTTGCGCCCGAAGGCGTCCCATAGAACCGCCTCGAGCGCAGGAGAGTTGGCGTGAATGTCCGAGAGCAGCAGATAACGCACGAACTCTATGGTAGCAGAATGGGAAAATGTTAAACAGGAGTGCCTCGAGCGACCTCGAGCCGTTTGAGGTAAAACTTTTTGCAGTGAGCTAATGTGGTGCTGGTAGAGGCGTTGGCAAACGTCAAACGCCAAAACCAGGTCGGCGTTTGACGTTTGCTTGGGTGACGTTTGCCTGGAAAGACTAAAAACACCCTAAACCCTTCCAAGACCCGCTCGAGCGGGTCTTTTGAGAGGGCTGCATAAACTTTTCATCCTCTGTCAGCCGAAAACGTGACACAATAGCGGTATGTTGGAAATGCTGCAAGCCGCTGGGCCGCTGTTTTGGGTGCTCATCGCCCTCTCCATTTACGTGGTGTACCTGTTTATTTTGCGCTTTCAAATGCTGCACAAAGCCAGTGGAGACCCCACGCTGATGCTAACTCGAGTCAATGCTGCCTTGATGCAACAGGACTTGAGCGGCGCACAGCAAGAAGCCCGCCGCGCTCGTACTCCTGCCGCCAACGTGCTCCGCGCTGGTCTGGACCGGGCCGGAACTGGAACCGCTGCCGCCATTGCCGCCATGCAAGACGCGCTACTGGTGGAGGATAGCCGCCTCTTTTCGGGCCTGAGCACCCTGGGAACCATCGCACAGATTGCTCCGCTGCTGGGCCTGTTGGGAACCGTTATCGGCATGATTCGCTCGTTTATCGTGTTTTCTAACACCTCTTCACCTACACCCACCCAGTTGGCCGCAGGCATCAGTGAAGCCCTGGTTAACACCGGCGGCGGTTTGGTGGTAGCTATTTTAGCCTATGTGTTCCGGGGTATTTTGCGCGGTAAAGCTGACAGCATCGCCCTGCACGCAGACCGGGTGCGCGAGTCTCTTCCCGCATGGCTGCTCGAGGCTAACCTACGCAATGGGGGACACCTCAGCGGCGCACCCATCGGCCTGTACGACCCCAGAGCCGAACTCGAGCCGCTGGAAGTCACCGCGTGAATCGCTCGAACCTACGGGGACGCAGCAGGAACCGCGAGGTAGACCCTGTCACCTTCGATTTTGCCCCGATGGTGGATGTGGTGCTGCTGCTGGTCATTTTTTTTATGCTGGCCTCCAATCTGGTCTCGAGCCAGAGTCGCGCCCTACCCATTGATTTACCCAGCGCCAGCCGGGTTCAGAGCGTGCCACCCAACATTCCTACCGTCAGCGTGAGTAAAACAGGCGTGATTTCGCTCGAGGGTGTGAAGCAAGTGAGTTTGTTCGCTCTGGAGCAGAATTTGCGCTCCCTGGCCAAAAAGAGCGGTGGCTTGGTCAGCTTGCAAGCCGACAAAGCCGGAAATTACGGGCGCGTGGTAGCGGTGATGGACACGATTAAAAAAGCAGGTGGACAGCGCCTCGCGATTGCGACGAAATGAGTAGTCAGTGGTGATTTGTGAGTTTTGAGTGGTGAGTTGGGTTATCGACTTTCAGTTCTCGGTTATCAGTCAAGCACACTACAAAACCATTAAATTATCAGCAACTCAAAACCCATAACTTAAAACCCCCCCCCTCGAGCAACCCACAAGGATTCCCCACCATGACCGCACTCATCCCCCTACCCAAGCGCGTTCCGTTCTGGCTCTCTCCTGAGCGCCGCCGTTCGGCTTTGTTGACCGTGGCGTTGCATCTGGCCGCTGGTCTGGGGCTGATGCTGGTTCCCGAAGAGAAAATTGTGGACATGCCCCCCGGCTCGTTTGCCACGCCCAGCGCCGGAGACACGCCGCTCGAGGTCATTTCTATTGACCTGAACGCGCCGATACCCACCCCACCCATCACCCGCTCGAGTCTGACTGAGACAGTGAGTCGCCCCAATGCTCAGAACGTACCGCCGCTGCGTACTCCTGTCACCCAGACCCGAGCGAATCCCAAAAAGACCGTTCCTGTGGCCCAGTCCTCGAGCAGAACTCCGCCCAGAGAAGCGCCGCTGACCGTTACCCAGGTAGTTCCGGCCCAACCCGTCACAAACAACACGGCCAAGCAGGTCGCGCCTACCGTATCTGGGCCACCCTCGAGCTTGAAAGTGACCCCTGTACCGCTGGTTTCGGGTAGACCTATCACCATCTCCCCCACCCCACCCAGCGCCCAGCCTCGAGTGGACTCGAGCACGCCGCTTCCGGTGATTCGCGCCCCAGGAACCGAAGTGAACCGGGTCATTCCTGCGCCCAGCACCACCCCTAATCCTACCTCGAGCACAGAAACCGCACGCAAGGGTCAGGCCGGACGCTCGAGCGCGGGTTCGGCTTCACCACTCGAGGGCGCGGGACTCGAGGGAATCAGAACTGGGGGAAATTCTCCCAGTTCTGCAAAGGGTGAAAATGCGCCTGCACGCGACCCCGCAACCCAAACCTCGAGCGCTGAAAGTGGCACTGCCACCCGTATTCCATTTGCACCACAATCTAGCGCCGAGGACTCCAGAACTCCTTCTTCGAGCGCCGCCAGCGCCGAGGAAGCCCGTCCGCTGTTCTCATTTCCGCGCTTGCCCTCTCAGGCCGAATCCAGGGAAGGCCAGGGCCAAACTTCCTCCGCAGGCGGGTCCGAGGGCGGCGCTCTGAACCGCACCGGAACCAACACCTCCGCCGAAGAAGCTAGAGGGGGTGGAAACAGCGGCGCGGTCAGTGCGGAAGCCGCCGCCGCTGGAGCGCGTTCCACTGCGGCCTCTGGCAGTGAAGCCCGAACCAATCCCACGACGACCACCACCAAAACCGCCGAAGAAGGCACTCGAGCGGGGATAGACACCCTGGGCCGCCCTCTCGAGAGCGCTGAAGTTCGCCAAGGTGCTCAGGCCGCTGGAAAGCGCAGCAGTGAGGCTGAAGGTGGACGGCCCGGAAATGGACCCTCGAGCGCAGCAGGCAGTGAAAGTGCAGCGGCCCGAACCGCCGGAGGAGGACCCTCCTCGAGCGGGGGTGAAACCGCCGGGGTTCGTGGGGCAAATACACCTGTGGCTGGCAGTGAAGCACCGGGTGAGCGTGGAAAAGAAGGCTCGAGCGCCAATCCGGCAAATGGTGAAGGAGCGAGAGGCGGGGCGAAAAGTAGCCCCTCGAGCGGAGCAGGCGAGGCTGGACGCGGCACCGCAGGCAGAGGTACAGGCGCAGGAAACGGCACGGCTGGAGGCGAGAACGCAAGGGGGCAGGGGGGTAGTGGGTCTGGTAGTGGGTCTGGTAGTGGGTCTGGTAGTGGGTCTGGTA
>JACMOA010000108.1 GCA_014378225.1 Deinococcales bacterium
AACGGTCCATGTGGTCCAGCCTCTCCTCAAGCGTTTCAATGTGTCCATACAGCATGGTAGCGTTGGTGCGAATGCCCAGCGAGTGCGCCTCATGGTGAATCTCGAGCCACTTTTCAGCGCCCACCTTGCGCTTTGCCACCTCGAGCCGCACCCGGTCTGCAAAAATCTCGGCACCGCCACCGGGTAGGGCGGCCAGACCCGCTGCTTTCAGTTCTTTCAGGACCTCGAGCGTGGGCTTTTTGGCGATGAAGTGGCTGAAGTGCTCAATTTCGGCGGCGGTAAAGGCTTTGACCTGAAGGCCAGGAAAGTTAGCCTTCAGCTTACTTACCATTTCTGGGTAAAAGCTCCAGGGCCGGGTGGGATGGTGTCCGCTGGACATGTGCAGCTCTGTGATGCCGGGTTCCCACTTTTCGCGCACTTTGGCGACCACGGTATCTGCATCGTAATCCCAGGCCCGCTCTTCATTTTTGTGGGCTGCAAAAGCACAAAAAGTACAGCCCACATAACAGATGTTGGTGAACTCGAGCCGCATGGAATGTACAAAATAGGTTTTATGGCCGTGTTTGCGAAAACGGACCAGATTGGCTAACCTCGAGAGTGCGTTCAGGTCTGGGGTGCGGTAGAGCACCATCCCCTCTGCAAAAGTCAGGCGCTGCCCCGCCTCCACCTTGGCGGCGATGGGGAATAGTTCAGGGTCACGAATCCATTTCATGAGTTCAGTTTAGCGCCTGCGGCTGGGAGGGTTGTCCTCGAGCCTTGCCCATTGTCCGCTTGACCCTAGACACCTTCCCTCCCCTCGAGCACAATAAAACCCATGATTCCTCCCCTTCCCGTTCCCACCCCAGACCGCCCGGTGATTGCCGCTCGAGGAACACAGCTTCGCGCACAGAGCTGGCGCACCGAAGCGCTTCTGCGAATGCTCGAGAACGTGCTCGAGGTGGGAGAGCGGCCCAAAGATTTGATTGTGTACGCCGCACTGGGCAAGGCGGCGCGGGACTGGCCCTCGTACCATTTGATTAGAAAGACCCTGCTCGAACTCAAAACAAACGAAACCCTGCTGATTCAATCTGGCAAACCTGTGGCGGTTTTTACCACCCACGAAAACGCGCCCCTTGTGTTGATGGCCAACTCCAATCTGGTCGGACGCTGGGCCACCGCCGAGCATTTCTACGAGCTATACGAGAAAAACCTGATTGCCTGGGGTGGCCTGACGGCGGGCTGCTGGCAGTACATCGGCTTTCAGGGCGTGCTTCAGGGAACCTTTGAAACCTTTGCCCAGGTAGCCCAGACGCATTACGGCGTGGACCATCTGCGCGGCAAGTGGGTTGTGACAGCGGGTCTGGGCGGCATGGGCAGCGCTCAACCGCTGGCCCTGAAGATGCTCGAGGGGGTTTCCCTGACCGCTGAGGTGGACGGTGAACGCGCCAGGGCGCGTCAAGGTGCGGGTCTGGTGGATGTGGTGTCCAAAGATTTAGACGGGGCTTTGAAGCTTTGTTTGGACGCTCGAGACGCAGGTAAAGCCCTTTCGGTGGCTTGGATTGGGAACGCGGTGACGCTGTTGAGAGAGATGCTCGAGCGCGGAATTTTGCCGGATATTGTCACGGACATGACCAGCGCTCACGACGCGCTGCACGGATACCAACCTGTGGGTGTTTCACTTGAGGGAGCCGCAGAAATGCGCGTCTCGGACCCGGAAAGACTGACTCGGCTTTCAAAAGAAACGATGGTGGACCATGTCAAAGCCCTGCTCGAGTTCATGGCCAGGGGGTCCATCGTGTTCGATTATGGGAACAACCTGCGCTCTCAGGCCAGGGACGCGGGCTTTGCCGACGGCTTTGAAATCAAAGTCTTCACCGAAGCTTACCTGCGCCCGCTGTTCTGTCAGGGCATCGGCCCCTACCGCTGGGTGGCGCTCAGCGGCGACCCAGACGACATAGAATGGATTGACGAACTGGTGCTGCGCCTGTTTCCCCACCGCCCCAAAGTGCAGCGCTGGGTGAGTGCGGCGCGGGCCAATGTTCCGGTGCAGGGCCTCCCGGCCAGGACCGCGTGGCTGGGACACGGGGAACGCACACAGGTGGCGCTCGAGGTGAATGCTGCGGTGGCCAGAGGGGATTTGAAGGCTCCAGTGGCCTTCTCGAGAGACCATCTGGACGCGGGTTCGATGGCCCACCCCAACATCATGACCGAGAATTTGAAAGACGGAACCGACGCGGTTTCAGACTGGCCCCTGCTAAACGCCCTGCTGAACACTGCAAACGGAGCCGATTTGGTCACCATTCACTCGGGCGGCGGCGGCTACGCCGGATACATGACCTCGAGCGGACTCACCTGCGTGGCAGACGGCACCCTGGAAGCTGCCCAAAGGCTCGAGCGCACCCAGCAGGCCGACACCGGAATGGGCGTGGTTCGCTATCTGGACGCGGGATATGAGGAGGGACTCGAGGTAGCGAGGAAAAGCGATTTGCGGGCGCTGGGTCTCGAGGTTTAT
>JACMOA010000014.1 GCA_014378225.1 Deinococcales bacterium
AGAAGGGGAAGGAGGAGGGGGAGAGGGACCAACTTGAGAATCAACACTGCAGTCTACGATGCCAGAATAAACGTGACCGTGCGCTTGTCTGACCTATCAAGCCATCGCCTCGAGCAAAGGTTTCTCGAAAGCCTCACGCAACTGCTCGAGCGACCAGGAAAGTTTTAGCTCGTGTCTATCCAAATCAAGCTCGAGTGTTTCGCCTCCCACCCTACCAATCACCTGGTAAGGCGCTACCATATACACACGTAACCAGCTCAGCACATAGTTTATGTCCTCCGCTTTAACCGCAACGACGAAACGGGACTGGGCTTCACCGAACAACAGCGCGTCCGCTCGAATAACAGTTTCATCCTCCAACAAGTCGGCTCGTGCATAGTAAGTAACGTCTTGTTTAAATTCTTCGCTTTGAGCTTTGCTGTACGCTTCGGGGTCAAAAGAGACTCTAGCACCATTATTTCCCGCGATACACATTTCCGAGAGTGCTACCGCAAGTCCACCGTCAGAGCAGTCGTGCGCGGTATCACACCAGCCTATTGCTATGAGTGACCGTACTGCAAATTGATTGTCACGCTCGTAATCTAAACCAAGTCTCGGAACCTGCCCCGCCTCGAGTCCGTGAATCGTCTCCAGGTATTGGGACGCGCCTAGCTCGCTCGAGTTTTCACCAATCAGCAAAATTACGTCCCCGTCGCGCTTAAAGCCCATCGTGGCCCGTTTTGAAATGTCCTCGAGCACGCCCACCATGCCAATCGTGGGGGTCGGGTGAATAGCTACCGTGCGCCCCGCTTCCACGTATTGGTTGTACAGGCTCACGTTTCCACCCGTAACCGGGGTTCCCAGAGCCAAACACGCATCCGCGATGCCCTGAACCGAGCGCTCGAGCTGGTAATACACATCCGGCCTGTGCGGATTGCCAAAGTTGAGGTTATCGGTGATGGCCAGAGGTTTCGCGCCCACGCACACCAAGTTACGAGCCGCCTCCGCCACCGCGCTGGCTGCGCCCCAGTACGGGTCCAGGTACACAAAACGCGGGTTGCAGTCACTGGTAGCGGCCACACCCTTGCTCGAGCCTTTAATTCGCATCACGGCGGCGTCGGCCTGACCGGGTAGGAGCACCGAATTCGCGCCCACCTGATGGTCGAAACGCTCAAAAATAGGGCGTTTGCTGGCAATGGTCGGGTGTGAAAGGAGTTTTAGAAGAACCTCCTCGAGATTTTCGGGTATCGGCACGCTCGAGAGGTTCATTTCGCGTTTGGCCCGAATTTCTTCGGATTCCACGCCTTCCCGAGTGTATTTTGGGGCTTCGTTGAGCGCGTTTACCGGCATATCGCCCACCAATTCGCCGTGCCAGTAGAGTTTATAGCGCCCGTGCGCCGCCACCTCGCCAATCGTGACCACATCCAGTTCGTACTTGGCCAGCAAATCCTCGAGCGCCTGCTCCATTCCCGGAATTGGAACCAGAATCATGCGCTCCTGCGATTCACTGAGCATCAGCTCGAGCGGAATCATCCCGGTTTCACGCATGGGAACCCGCTCGAGGTGCAAATCTACCCCCAGGTTTGCCCGGTACGCCATTTCCACCGTGCTCGAGGTCAGACCCGCCGCGCCCATGTCCTGTACGCCCGCCACCAGTCCCGCCCTAATAGCCTCGAGCGTGGCCTCGAGCAAGAGTTTTTCCATAAACGGGTCTCCCACCTGCACGGCGGGCCGGTCTACGGCACTATCGCTCGACAGGTCTGCCGATGCGAACACCGCGCCGCCCAGCCCATCGCGCCCGGTCTTGCTGCCCACGTAATAAATCTGGTTTCCCTCTTCACCCATCGTTCCCTTTGCCAAATCCTCGTGACGCATCAGACCCAGCGCCATCACATTGACCAGCGGGTTTTCCTCAAAAGAAGGGTGAAAGGTGATTTCACCGCCCACCGTGGCCACGCCCATGGCGTTGCCGTACATCGCAATTCCCTCCACCTCGCCATGCAACAGGAACCGGGTTCGGGCGCTCGAGAGGTCTCCGAAGCGCAGGCTATCCAGCACCGCAAAGGGCCGCGCACCCATCGCAAAGATGTCGCGCAGGATACCGCCCACGCCCGTTGCCGCGCCCTGTACGGGTTCCACGGCGCTGGGGTGGTTGTGGCTCTCCATCTTGAAGGCCACGGCAAAGCCGTCGCCAATGTCTACCACACCCGCGTTCTCACCAGGGCCTTGCAAAACTTGCGGCCCGGTGGTGGGGAAGCGAGAAAACAGCGGCCTCGAGTTCTTGTAGCCGCAGTGTTCACTCCACATGGCCCCAAAAATAGCGGCCTCGAGCGGGTTGGGTTCACGCTCCATCACGTCTACCACGAGGTCAAATTCCTCGAGCGAGAGTCCAAAAGTTTGAGCACGGTCACGGAGAGTTGGGGTCTGGATTTGGGTCATGGGTTTCAGGTCCTCGAGCGTTTGGGTGGATTGGGGCCAGCTACCACGCTCAATGCCGTCTGCAATGGTATTTTCCCACAGCGCGGCATCTGAACTGTTCTCCCACTCGAGGGCCGCGTCTCGGTAGGCCCGTCTCAGTTCTTGTTCGTCGCTGCTCACCCTCGAGCACGTAATAACTTCCACTGGCGGCGAATTCCACCCAGGTGTAGGGCCAGATGCACCAGCATGGGCAAAGCGCTCGAGCGGACAACTTCTGAGTGTTCGAGCAAAGATTTCCACTCGCGGTAACCACTCTCGAGTTGGGTTTGCAGCGCGTGCCACTCTGTATTACTGGCGTGATGCGGGTCCCAGGCCAGACTCCAGTTCGGCTCCTTTGGGTGCGGCGCTCGGGCTTCCTCGAGCGCGTAATGTAGCAGGTCGCGCACATGCAGGCTGATGTTGTACAAGCTGGGCTGGCCCGGAACGTGGCTCGAGGCTTGGTCAGCCCGAATTCGGGTCAGCGTCGAGAAAAATCCAGAATCGCGCTCGAGGAAGATGCCGTAATCACCGTCAGGACCCTCGAAGAGTTCGCAGACCAGATTCAGAATTTGAGTGTTGTCAGACATGATAGTTTCTCCTTGTGTATCTCAAGATAGGCTCGAAAAAAAGTTTGCTCAAGAGAAATTCTCGAACTCAGCCGTGGGCGAGAGTACTCACTAGACTCTCAAAAACGCCAAGCCCATCGCTCGAGCCAAGAATTTCCTCACTGGCCCGCTCCGGGTGCGGCATCAGGCCCAGCACATTCCCGCGTGTATTCACAATTCCGGCAATGTCATTCAGGGAGCCGTTAGGGTTGCCCTCGGCGTCCTGAACAGCGCCCACGTAACGAAACACCACCCGATTTTCACTCTCGAGCCTACTCAAAGTTTCCGGGTCCGCATAAAAGTTGCCCTCGCCGTGTGCGATGGGAATTCTCAGAATCTGACCCTGTGAGTACGCGCTCGAGAAGGCTGTTTGAGAGTTCTCGACCCGCAGATTCACGTCTTTACAGAGAAAGTGCAGATTTTCATTGCGTAGCAGAGCGCCCTCGAGCAGCCCAGATTCGGTCAGTACCTGAAAGCCGTTGCAGATACCGAGCACCAAACCGCCGCGCTGGGCGTGCTTTTTCACCTCGAGCATCACCGGACTGCGGGCGGCGATGGCTCCGCTTCTGAGGTGGTCACCGTAGGAAAAGCCACCGGGCAAAATGACCAAATCTGTGGGAGGAAGAGCTGTTTCGGTGTGCCACACCAGGCTCGAGGGCTGACCCAACACGCTCGAGACGACGTGAAAAGCGTCCATGTCGCAGTTGGAACCGGGGAACTGAATCACTGTTGTTTTCATAGCGTTTCTCCGAAACGGTTTTGAGTGGTGATTATGAGTTGCTTTGGCCTAAGCAATTGGCTCAAGCTTCTCAAAACTCACTACTCATCACTGCCTCTTCCAGTTCAAAACGCACCGATTCCATAATCGGATTGCTCAAAATATCCCGCGTCATAGCCTCGAGCTGAGTTTTTACTTCAAAGCTTTCACCCGAAAGCTCGAGTTCGATGAATTTGCCCACCCGCACGTTTTGCACGCTCGAGAACCCCGCATTGTGCAGACTTCTTTCAACCGTTCGACCCTGGGGGTCCAGAATAGATTTCTTGAGGGTTACGTAGATTTTAGCTTTGTAGTTCATAGAAACACCTGTTTTGAGTTTTGAGTAGTGAGCTTGGAGAGTTTATGGAATTCCCCCTCAAACCCCACCGCTCAGAACTTATCGATTCACTCGCTCGAGCATGTCCTCATATGCTTCTTCCACGCCACCCAAATCCCGTCTAAAACGGTCTTTGTCCAGTTTTTCTCCAGTTACGGCGTCCCAGAAACGGCAGGTATCGGGGCTGATTTCGTCGGCCAGAATGACCTGACCGTTTGCCAACTTTCCGAACTCGAGCTTGAAATCCACCAGCTTGACCCCGCGCTCGAGGAAGAAGTGCAGCAGCACACTGTTGACCCGCAGGGCCAGCAAGCGAATGGTTTCGAGGTCGTCCTCACTGCACCAGCCCAACGCCACTGGAGCATCCCGGCTAACAAGAGGGTCTCCCAGCGCGTCCGATTTGTAACAATGCTCGAGCACCGGAATCCCAAGCGGGGTTCCCTCCTCGAGACCCAGGCGCTTGGCAAAACTCCCCGCCGCAAGGTTTCGCACGATAATCTCGACGGGGATGATGTGGACCGCCTTCACCAACTGTTCGCGCTCCGAGAGTTGAACCACAAAATGGGTGGGGACACCTTCACCCTCGAGCAGGGGAAAAATGCGCGAGGTGATGGCGTTATTGATAGCGCCTTTGCCCAAAATCTGGGCCTTCTTGACCCCGTTAAAAGCAGTGGCATCATCCTTATACTCCACAATGAGGAGTGCGGGGTCGCTCGAGCGGAATACTTTTTTGGCCTTTCCCTCGTAAAGTTGCTCGAGTTTTTCGGGAATTCTGAATTCCGAAGTCATGGGTTGCTCCAAAAAAGTAGAGAGCAAGACACGTTGGTAGCGTTCCGCTCTCGAAAGTTGAATACGTTCATTTTGTCTCCGACGCCGCCTCTCGAGCAGCCTTAACCCAAAATTTGGGTGTGTGTGTCTTGGGCAAAGCGGCACCTAAAGAGGGCCTGCCCGCTTCTCTGAACACCGTCCGCACAAAAGTTTAGCACGTCCAAAAATGGGGGATGAACTCGAGTCTAGACCAAACGCTCGAGGCACTTGAGCCAAACACAAAAAATAGCCCTCGAGCGCTCGGGGGCTACACATTCATCTAAACGGTTTAGCTTGGAGCCAGCGCAAAAGTCAAAACAGCTTCGGCCACCAAGACGCCGTCCACCTTCGTTTCCACTTTGGCTTTCCCCAGACCGCGCCGGAAAAACTCGAGCTGGGCGTGAAAGTGAAGCTGGTCTCCAGGCGTCACAGGCTTGCGAAAGCGGCAGGATTCCACGCCCGCCAAAAAAGCCACCTGACCCTCGGCAATCTTGCCGTAAAACAGAAAAATACTGGCCTGAGCCATCGCCTCGAGAATCAGCACTCCCGGCATGATGGGCTGACCGGGAAAGTGACCCTGAAAAAAAGGTTCGTTGATGGTGACATTTTTTAGGACGTGGACGGTGTTTTCACTGCGCTCGAGCACCCGGTCCACCAGCAAAAAAGGGTAGCGGTGCGGCAACTGGCGCAGGACAGCCTGAATCTCCAGCGCCCGAGGGTCAGAAGTTTGAGTGTGTGTGGTAGGTATGGTTTCGGTCATGGTTAATTTTGGTTCTTGACTCTCTGATACTGGGCGATGAGCGATGAGTTAAAAGCTGGGTAGGAGTTCGGTTCTCAGTTCTTGTCCTGGATAAAGCGACACGTCTTGGCCCGGTCCGCCGGTTCTCAGGTCTCGAGGGTCGGTTAGCATGTCTTCTACTAAAAACTGATAACCGACCCTTGATAACCCACTCCTACCTTCTCAAATAATTATCGCTACTAATCAACGAATCCTTGAGCAACGGAATCATCTCGAGCGCCATTCCAGTTCCTATTGCAACTGCTTCAGTGGCGTTTTCGGCCACCACCACCGGAATTCCGGTGGCTTCGCGGATAACGTTGGCAAAGTGGCGCAGTAGGCTACCGCCTCCAGTCATCACAATTCCCCGGTCTATGATGTCGGAAATCAATTCGGGTGGGGTAATCTCGAGCACCCGCTTGACGCCTTCCACAATCTTGTACACCGGGTCGCTGAGCGCTTCTACGATGTCCTCAGTGCTGAGCCGGATGGTCTTGGGCAGGCCCACCATCAGGTCACGGCCCCGCACCTCGGCGGTGAGGATGTCGCTTTTGCTTTGAATGGCGGCTGCCCCGATTTTGACCTTGATTTCCTCAGCGGTGCGGTCTCCAATCATCAGGTTTTCCTTGCGCCGCACGTAGCGAATGATGGCTTCGTCAAATTCATTGCCGGCCACGCGCAGGGATTCGGAAACCACGATGCCGCCCAGCGAAATCACCGCAATGTCGGTGCTTCCCCCGCCAATATCTACCACCATACTGCCTACGGGTTCGGCAATAGCCAGACCCGCACCAATGGCCGCCGCTAGCGGCTCCTCAATTAAGAAAGCACGTTTGGCGCTCGAGTTGATAGCGGCCCTCAGTACGGCCCGTTTTTCCACGTCGGTGACACCCGAGGGTACGCCCACCATCAGTTGGGGACGAATGTTGAAAAAGCGCCCGATTCCCCCAGCGTTCACCTTGCGGAGAAACATCGAAATCATCTTTTCGGTCAGGGCGTCGTCGGCAATTACCCCGTCCTTGATGGGACGCACCGCAATAATATTGCTGGGTGTGCGCCCAATCATGCGGTAAGCTTCTTCGCCCACCGCCTTGACTTCTTTGGTGTCGCGGGTCATAGCAATAACGCTGGGTTCCTGCAAAATCAGGCCGCGATGTTTGCTGTAAATTAGGAACGTGGCTGTTCCCAAATCAATGCCGATGTCTTCTGAAAACCTCAACGGTCTCTCCCCCTCGAGCGCGGTGTCTCCTATCCAATCTACAGGGAATCCCACACACGTTAACGGTCACACTATAACGGTCACACCGCGTGTTGTGTGACGAGTCCGTATTTGAATTTTACATGAGATTTAGATTAAAGACACTTATTCTGGACTATCTGCGTCCAAACTCTCGAGGGCTGTTGTCCCGCACCGGAATATAAACCGGCGACTGAACCACTCGAGGTTTAACGTAAGCGCACAAACCAGCAAAAGCCGCTGCCAGACCCATGTAAAGCAGCGCCCGGTAAAACCCCTCAAGCGCCTTGAATTCTGGGAAAACCCGCCTCGCTACTTCTCCCTCGAGCAGAGCAAAAACACTCCAGGTTCCAGGCAGAGTGGGATTGAGACCCGCCAAAGCACATAAACACAGCGCAGCGCTCAACAAGGCAAGCAGGGCAAGCAGGGGACTGAGCAGCTTCATATCGCTCCATCATACTTAAATGGGTAAGGTGTGTATGTCCCTCTTCAAAACGTCCGATGAGGATTGGTATAGACAAGATTGAGACAGCTTTGAGAAACTTCTTTTAGAAGTCGCTATGACAAATGAGCCATGAGTGGAATCTGAGATGTCCTGCACTTCATAGGATTTAGACGTATGAAAAAGGTCCATTGTTTAAAACTCCAGGCCCAGTTCGAAAACAAAGTGAAACCTCCACTCTCTTCTGCTCGTACTATAAAAGGATGAAAAGGTTTAATTTACCCGCTCGAGTGCGGGTTTCAGAATTCCAAAATTTACCCGGTGAGACGGTGCTGAATCAGCTCAAAAAACTCGAGCCGGGTCAGGCACATACGCTCGAGAATCTTCAGCTCGAGCCTGGACGTGTTCGCATGGCGGTGGCCCTGGCGGGAGGAAGCCCCATCGGGTACGCCGTGCAGGTGGACGGTGTGCTGAGTGTGGTAGTACCCGCTTCCTGGCAAGGAAAAAGGATTGAGGCGGCGCTCGAGGGAACTTTGGAACTTGCTGTTCTCGAGAGGGGTAAAGAAAACTCTGGTGAAACGAT
>JACMOA010000109.1 GCA_014378225.1 Deinococcales bacterium
ACCGGATTCAACCCCTGGCAGCGCCCAGAGAGGGCCGCAGGAAACGCGAGAGCGGTAGCTGAAGCCATTTTGGGCGGTGGGGTCAAGCCCCAGATAGAAAGTTTCCCGCTCGAGGAAGTAGTTGAAGCACACCGGGCGCTTGAGGGCCGCAAGAGCCAGGGTAAAATTGTGCTCTTCGTGACGCAATGAAGCGAAACATGCTCGAGCAGAGACCCGACCTCCTTATCACCGGAGCCTCAGGGAACGTGGGTTTTGAAACCCTACGCGCCCTGAACGCCGCTGGGGTCATGCCCCTGGGAGCGGTGCGCGACCCTCAAAAAGCTCGAGCCATACTCGAGGGCAAGGCCATCTTGGTGCGCTTTGATTTTCTGGACTCGAGCACCTACACAGGCGCACTGACCGGGGTGAAAGGGATGTTGCTGGTGCGGCCCCCTGAAATTGCTCAGGTGGACCGATACTTCAGACCGCTGCTCGAGGAAGCCAGAGCCGCCGGAGTGCAGCAGGTGGTATTTCTCTCGCTTTTGGGAGCAGCTACTAACACCGTGGTTCCGCATCACAAAATAGAAAAGTTGCTGCTCGAGCTGAACATTCCCCACGTTTTTCTGCGGGCGGGTTTTTTTATGCAAAACCTCAGCACCACCCACCAGGCGGACATCCGGGACCGGGACGACGTGTTCGTTCCGGCAGGACACGGCAAAACCAGTTTTATTGACGCTCGAGACATTGGTGAGGTTGCCTCACTTGCCCTGCTCGAGCGCCATCAGAACGTAGAATACGACCTCACCGGAGACGAGGCCCTCACGTATGGGGAAGTAGCGCAGATTCTGAGTGAGGAATTAGACAGACCGATTCGTTACTCTCAACCCAATATTTTCAAATTCGCACTCGAGCGGCGTAAACACGGCGATTCCTGGCCTTTTATTGGGGTGATGCTGGGCATCTATCTGGTGGCCGCGATGGGCAAGGCCGCACAAGTGACCGACACCACTCGAGCGTTACTGGGCAGACCCGCTACGACGTTAAGAGAGTTTGTGGGACGCAACAAAGCCTTGTGGACTCCAATTTCGAGCAAAACCCAAAAAGGAGATTTAGAGTGAAAATCGAAGTATTTTCCGACGTAGCCTGTCCGTGGTGCTTTGTGGGAGACCGTCGGCTCGAGCGGGCCATTTTAGAGCGCCCAGAGGTGCAGGCTACGCGGTTATGGCACCCTTTTCAGCTTCAGCCTGGAATGCCCAAAGGCACCCGCTGGGCCACGTTCTCAGAGCAAAAATTTGGGGGAGTGGCCCAGCGTCAGGCTGCGTTTGAGCGTGTCATCTCGGCTGGCTCGAGCGAGGGAATTCAGTTTGACTTTGAAACCATGCCCTACGCCCCGAATACTCAGGACGCCCACCGCCTGATTTTGTGGGCGCAGGGGCAAAATCTGGGAACCCAGATGAGCGAAAGACTGTTAAGGGGGTATTTTACCGAAGCGCAAGATGTGATGGACCTCGAGACCCTGACCCAATTGGGCGTAGAAGTGGGCCTCGAGCGGGAAAGCACCCTGTCGTTCTTGAAAGGCGAAGACTTGCGGCTCGAGGTGGAACAGAGCCAGAGTAGGGCCGCTCAGTTGGGGGTGTCTGGGGTACCGTTTTACGTGTTCGGCGGCAAATATGCCCTTTCTGGAGCGCAACCGCTCGAGGTGTTTCTAAAAACACTAGATTTGGTCATTGATGAAGAGAAACAAAACGTGGTTTGAAATTAGCTCGAACTAAAATTATGCTTCTCGAGCAAATTAAAAACCTCTCCTATACACTCAGGAGAGGTTTTGCTTTCACCTCACTCGAGGGTTGAAGTCTACCTGGCGAACTTGTAAATCGTGCCATCGTACCCCACCAGATACAGCTCTCCGGCCTCGTCCTCGCCAAAAGCCGCAATAGAGTAGTCGGTGTCCATCATCTCTCGAGTGCTGAATTTTCCGTTACCGTCCCTGGAAGTGGCCCAAATCACCCCGGAACCGAAGTCCCCAAAAACGTACTGACCCGCCAGCTCCGGCACGCTCGAGCCACGGTACACATAGCCGCCCGTGACCGAAACGCCCCTGTTGTGCGGATACTGAAACACCGGGTCGGTCAGCTTGACCCCGTTAGCGCGAACAGCGTCGCACCCTCTCGAGGGGTTGAAACAACTGTTTCCTTCCTTGAGCCGCCAGCCATAGTTCTCTCCACCCTTGCTCGAGGCCGCCTGAAAGTTGATTTCCTCGAGTTTGTTTTGACCCACGTCTGCAATCCACAAATCTCCGGTTTTGCGGTCAAAAGAAAAGCGCCACGGGTTCCGCAGGCCGGAAGCCCAGATTTCGGCTTTGGTCCCGTCTTTGCCCACAAAAGGATTATTTTTGGGCACGCTTAGAGTGTCGCTGCTTACGTCCAGGCGCAGCATTTTGCCCAGCAGCGAGTTCATGTTTTGACCGTAGTTCTCCGGGTCGCCGCCGGAACCGCCATCGCCCATACCCACATACAACATTCCATCCGGCCCAAACTCGAGCTGACCGCCGTTGTGATTGGCGTAAGGTTGTTCAATCTTGAGCAGGACTTTGGCGCTTTTAGGGTCCACCACGTTCTTATTAGCGCTCGAGACGCTGTAGCGGGCAATGGTAGTGTTGCCACCCTTGTCGGTGTAGTTGATAAACAGGCGTCCATTGCTTTTAAATTTAGGGTCAAAAGCCAGACCCAGCAGTCCCCGTTCGCCTCCAGCATCGGTCAGGCTCGAGATGTCTAAAAACGGGGTAGGCAGCACCTTGCCCGCCTGAAGAATCTTAATTTTTCCGCCCTGTTCCACCACAAATAGTCGGCTCGAGCCGTCTGCGGCGTTCGCAAGGCCCAGCGGTTGTTGGAAACCCGCTGCCACCCGGTTCAATTTAGCTGCTCCTGCCAGACCCGATAAAGCCACGCTCGAGAGCGCACACCCTATCAATACTCCCAATCCCATTTTCGAATAACGCATACGATGGTCCTCCAAGCAAAGTGTACGGGTTAGGCCCTCGAGCGCGGTGAAACAGTGATGAAATTTTGGCAGAATCTCAAATCTCTGTGGACCACCGGAAGGTTCAGACCGGGGTGGGTCTCGAGCGACTCTAAAGTGAGCCAAAAGACACCGTTTGTTACGCCAGCGGTGGGCAAACTAGACCCGATGCCCACTGTGCTCGAGGCCCGTTGTTACCTCACCCGTGAAAACCCAGAACAAATCATGCGCTACTACGATGTTCGCGGCGCAAACAACCACTCGATTCTGATGGAGCGCCCGCTCTTTGCGGTCCATCTGCGGGTGGGCAGCCGCGTAGATGTGCGCGGACTCGAGGTCCCGGTGCGCGAATTCGGTCTGCACGCACTGCCTCGCACCCCGCTCGAGGCGTCCCGGCAGGTGGATTACACCGCCGCGCTCAAGGTAGACGTGCAGCAGGTGTTGGCTTACTGCATCCTGCACAACCTTCCGCTGTGGCTGTTTGAGGGAAGCGAGATTCTGGAGCTGCACGCCCGTGAAGAGAGTTCAGTACCCTCTTGAACCTTTCGCTCGAGGGCTGCCTCCCCAAAGCAGCGTGTTAAACTCGAGCCGGAGGTGTCCTATGCGTTTTTTTATTTTTCTGACCCTACTCTGCTCGAGCGTTTTTCTCTACTCGAGCGTGGCCCAATCCGTTCCCAATCAGGCCATCAACGCTCAGAACTGGAAAAATCACCCTCGAGTGGTAGAAATTCGTGAGATGTTTTCCGGTGTGGAAAAGTTGTTAGCAGCCAGACAACTCGCGGTTCAGATTAAAAAGCAGAATTGTGGCTCTTATTCTGAAACCCGTATCCTGTGGACCGACCCCAAGGGTACGGTGCGTCGGTTCACCGTTGAGGGCGGCTCAAGCGACTCTAACCTGACCTCCATCTACACCTACGACCTTCAGGGCGTCCTGCGTTTTGCCTACGCAAAAGGTGGCGCGGTAAACGGCGCTGAGGCCGAATGGCGACAATATTTTGGTCCTCAAGGACAGCGCTTTTGGACCGATTATGTGTGGCGCAAACAGCAATACACCTGGTCCAACGTGCTGGGAACCCAAATCAGAAACCCTCGAGTGGCATTTGGGACCAAGCTAGGGTGCTGAATTCAAACCAAAAAAAGGGCATCCCAACTGAGATGCCCTTTTTACAACCCAAACTCTACTCGCGATTAAACTGACGCAGGAAGGCCGGAATCTCGTAATCACTGCTCGAGAAAGTCACTTCCTTGCCACGCGGCAGGGTATCTAACGCACTCTTAGGCCGAATCAAGGTGGGAATCACGCTGGGGTCTGAAAACCCGGTGGCAATCACGGTTACGCGCACCTCGTCTCCGGCTTCGGGGTCAATGTTGATGCCAAAAAACAGGTCGGGTTCGGAGTGTCCGGTGGCCTGACCGATGATTTCGGCGATGCGGGTGGCGTCGTTCATTTGCAGGTCGTAGCCACCGGTCACGTTGACCAGAATGCTGCGTGCGCCCTCAATGCCGTGCTCGAGCAGCGGGGAGTGAATGGCGCTCTGGGCCGCTTCTTCGGCCAAGTTTTCACCGCGTCCACTACCGATGCCCATCAGCACAGGTCCAGCGTTGGTCAGCAGGCGGCGCACGTCGGCAAAGTCCACGTTGATGGTGCCTTCTCCGGTAATCACGTCGCTGATGCCTTTAACACCGTAATACAGCACCCGGTCTGCAATCAGGAAGGCTTCCTTGACTGACACCTTTTTGTCCACCGCGTTGAGCAAGCGGTCATTAGACACCACAATCATGCCGTCTACCCGCTCGGCCAGTTTACGGATGCCGTCCTCAGCCACCCTCGAGCGCTTGGGACCCTCGAACTTAAACGGACGGGTCACGATAGCCACCGTGAGCACACCCAATTCTCTGGCGATTTCAGCCACCACCGGCGCACTACCCGTTCCGGTTCCGCCGCCCATGCCCGCCGTAATGAAGAGCATGTCGGTATCCTCGAGCGCGTCCTTGATGTGGTCACGGTCCTCGAGCGCAGCTTTTTCGCCAATTTCCGGGTCTGCACCTGCGCCCAGTCCACGGGTCAGACGGTCTCCCAACTGAATACGGGTGTCGGCATGACTTTTGACCAACACCTGTGCGTCTGTGTTTGCGGCGATAAATTCAACACCCTCGAGACCAGAC